>NZ_VIDW01000080.1:0-8995 GCF_006519665.1 Paenibacillus sp. tmac-D7
TCGTTTTACGCCATGATCTGACGCAAGACGGTTTGCAGGATACCGCCGTTGCGGTAGTATTCCACGTCCACGTAGCTGTCCAGACGAGCAAGCGTCTCGAAGCTGAACGTTGTACCGTCTTCACGCGTAGCGTTGACAGTTACTTTCTGACCCGGCTGCACATCGTTGGAGAGGCCCACGATGTCGAACGTTTCACGGCCGGTGATGCCAAGCGATTTCCAGCTTTGGCCTTCGACGAATTGCAGCGGCAGCACGCCCATACCGACGAGGTTGGAGCGGTGAATCCGCTCAAAGCTTTCGGCGATAACGGCTTTGATGCCCAAGAGGAACGTACCTTTAGCCGCCCAGTCGCGGGAGGAGCCGGTGCCGTATTCTTTGCCTGCAATAACGACAAGGTTCGTGCCTTGCTCTTGATATTTCATGGAAGCATCGTAGATCGACATGACTTCGCCTGTCGGCAAGTAAGTCGTTACGCCGCCCTCGGTGCCCGGAGCCACTTGGTTCCGAATCCGGATGTTCGCGAACGTACCGCGCATCATCACTTCATGGTTACCGCGGCGGGAGCCGTACGAGTTGAAGTCTTCTTTCTTCACGCCGTGCTCGAGCAGGTATTTACCTGCCGGGCTGTCGACCTTGATGTTACCGGCCGGCGAGATGTGGTCCGTCGTAACGGAGTCGCCCATCAGCGCCAACGTTTTCGCGCCGCGGATATCGGCAATGTCGCTCAGCTCGGAGCTGAGATTCGTGAAGAATGGCGGGTTGGCGATGTACGTGGACTCATCCCAGGAGTACAGGTCGCCTTCCGGCACTTCGATCGCGTTGAAGCGCGGGTTGGAACGGAATACATCCGCATATTTTGCACGATACATCTCAGGGCTCATCGCGGATTTGATCGCTTCCTGAATTTCTTGCGAAGACGGCCAGATGTCTTTCAGGTAAACCGGCTCGTTCTTCTGATCGTAACCGATCGGCTCGTTCGCCAAGTCGATATTGACCGTACCGGCGATTGCGTAGGCAACGACGAGCGGCGGCGAAGCCAGGTAGTTGGCTTTCACTTGCGCGTGAACGCGGCCTTCAAAGTTCCGGTTACCGGACAATACGGCGGCTACCGTCATATCGTTGTCGGCGATCGCTTTGCTGACTTCGTCCGGAAGCGGACCGGAGTTCCCGATGCAAGTCGCGCAGCCGTAACCGGCAACGTGGAAGCCGAGCGCTTCGAGCGGCTCGATCAAGCCCGCTTTGGTCAGGTACTCGGTGACAACCAAGGAGCCAGGCGTCAAGCTGCTTTTGACGTAGCCCGGTTTACGCAAACCAAGGGCGACCGCTTTCTTCGCAACGAGGCCGGCGCCGATCATTACGCTTGGGTTCGATGTATTGGTACAGGACGTGATAGCCGCAATGACGACGGCGCCTGTGCCCATTTTGCTGACTTCGCCGTTCGGATGAGGTACCTCGACGACTTCGCTGATTTTCTCGTCCGACAGGCCGTATCCGCCTTTGTCGATCGGTGTGCGGATGATGCTGTTGAACGATTCTTTCATGTTCGTCAATTCGACGCGGTCTTGCGGACGTTTCGGACCGGCAAGGCTCGGTACGACGGAAGCGAGGTCAAGCTCGATCACGTCGCTGAATACCGGATCCGGCGTTGCGTCCGTGCGGAACATGCCTTGCGCTTTATAGTAAGCTTCGACCAATGCGATTTGGTTCTCGTCGCGGCCTGTGCTTCTCAAGTAGTTCAAGGATTCGGCGTCAACCGGGAAGAAACCGATGGTTGCGCCGTATTCCGGTGCCATGTTCGCAACGGTTGCGCGGTCGGCCAGGCTGATGTTGGACAAACCAGGGCCGTAGAACTCGACGAACTTGCCGACAACGCCTTTCTTGCGGAGCATTTGCGTGACGGTCAACGCAAGGTCGGTCGCCGTAGCGCCTTCTGCGAGCGTACCCGTCAATTTGAATCCGATAACTTCAGGCGTTATGAAGTACAGAGGTTGTCCGAGCATGCCGGCTTCGGCTTCGATACCGCCGACGCCCCAACCTACGACACCAATGCCGTTGATCATTGTCGTATGTGAGTCTGTACCGACCAGGGAATCCGGATAAACGAACGTTTCGCCGTCAACCGTTTTGGTAGCGGCTACGGATGCCAAGTACTCCAAGTTGACTTGGTGAACGATCCCCGTATCCGGCGGAACCGCACGGAAGTTGTCGAACGCCGTTTGCGCCCAACGCAGGAAACGGTAGCGTTCTTCATTGCGCTCGAACTCGATTTTTTCGTTGAATTCCAAAGCGTCTTTCGAACCGAAAGCATCAACCATAACGGAGTGGTCGATAACGAGATCTACCGGTACAAGCGGATTGATTCGTTTCGGGTCTCCGCCTGCGCGCTTCATTGTATCTCTCATAGCCGCAAGGTCAACGACAACCGGTACGCCTGTAAAGTCCTGAAGCACGATACGTGCGGGAATGAACGGGATTTCTTTGTTGGCGTCGCGCTCCACGGCCCAGTTTGCGATTTGTTTAACGTGCTCGGACGTAATCGCTTTTCCGTCTAATTGACGAATAGCCGCTTCGAGAAGCACTTTAATGGAGAAAGGCAGGTTATTGATCTTGCCGTGGCCCTGCTCTTCAAACGCCGGCAAGCTGTAGTAGTTGTACGTTTGGCTGCCTACGTTCAGCTGCTTGCGGACCGAGTATTGGTCTTTGTTAGACATGATGGCATTTCCTCCTTAAATCATCTTTAATAAAGCTGCGTGCGCTAAGTTTCACGTTATGAAACTTAATTTCACAAATTAGCCTTGCTTACAGTATACATGCTGCGGCCCCTCTTCGTAAAGGTTGTTTTGAATCATTTTTGCTTGTTTCGAGGCATAAGATGGGAATGAATTTACTTTCGGGTTCAACGATCATACGCTCGCCTTATCAAGTCTCTTCTATTAGGAAAGGGGTTTGGAAACCATGTCTTGGAGAACGACCCTTTATGAATATGTACATCACCGGAATCAAATGGAACTTGATTATTCCGTCGACCCGCTGCTTCCCTTCGTGCAGGACACCGCCTTCCTGCAACGGCAGCATACACAGCTGACCCGGCGCGCGGAAAGCGACCGCGACCGCAAGCTCGTTCCGGTTAAATGCGAGACGCGGCTCGTGATCGACCGGGTTTCGGAGCTGCCCGAGCACACGGTTGCGGAAGTGACGCTGAAGCGAACACAGTTCGGGCGAATCCGGGAAACCGTTCATGAAGAGCGTCGTATCGAGAAGGAGCGCCTCATCCTGCTCGCCGATTCGGACGGCTGGTCGATCTCCAGGATCGAAGCTTTGCGGACGGAGCAGGCTCTCCGTCTTCGTCCTGCGGCCCCTGGCGCGTGGCTTGAGGCCGAAGACGACGGCTCGTCCTTCGACTACATGCGCGCGCCTTCCGTTCCGTTTCTGAATCGCGATATGATCCCCGAATGGCCTAACGCCGTAGCGCGGGCCGTATATAATCGATATGCGGCGGCCTTTTATGCCGATTTATGGTGGGACAAAGAGAATCCCGCTTTTTTGACGTTTGAAGTCGACTGCACCAATTATGTGTCTCAATGCCTCTTTGCAGGCGGAGCGCCTATGAACTATACTGGTAAAAGGGATTCGGGCTGGTGGTACAAAGGCCGTGCCGGCGGACAAGAGCTGTGGAGTTTCAGCTGGTCCGTCGCCAACAGCTTGCCTTTTTATTTGCTGACGAGCAGACGCGGTCTGCGCGGGCAAGAGGTTTTTGCTCCGCAGGACCTCGACATCGGCGATTGCATCAGCTATGACTGGGACGGCAACGGCCGATTCCAGCACAGCACCGTCGTCACGGCTAAGGACGCGAACGGCATGCCGCTCGTCAACGCCCATACGATAAGCAGCAAGCACCGGTATTGGAGCTACACCGATTCCCATGCATGGACGGAACGAACGCGATATCGCTTCATCCATATTGCCGATTCGTTGTAGCCTTTGGAGACGAGACGTCCTACCTAGGTTTCGCTTTTATGCCGATGACCATGCAAATTATTTATATTGAAACCCGTCATGATGGTTCCACTTACATCATTATTTAAAGATGCGATCCGGAGGTTCTTATGAGCGACAAAATTCGAGTAGGCTTAATTTATGGGGGGAAATCGGGAGAGCATGAGGTATCCTTGCAAACCGCCCTTGCCGTCATCAAGGCGTTCGACCTGAATAAATATGAGGTCACCCCCTTTTACATAACGAAAACCGGCGAATGGCGCGCCGGGACGCAACTAACGGGGCCGGTGGAAACGGTGCAGGCGCTTACGTTCGACGGTCCCTCCGCATCGACCGGCGCTTTTGCGCTCCAGCCGATTTTCGGTTCGATTCAGCAGGCGCAAACCCGAACAACAGCGGCGACGGATACGGCCGGCCAAGCGGGTAAACCGTTCGATGTCATTTTCCCGCTGCTTCATGGCACATTCGGCGAGGACGGCACGATTCAAGGATTGCTCGAAATGGCCAATATCGCCTATGTAGGAACCGGGGTGCTTGCTTCTTCCGTCGGTATGGACAAAGTGATGATGAAGCGTGTATTCGCGCAAGAGGGCTTGCCGCAGTGCGTGTTCCGTCATTTCACTAAGACGCAATGGGAGAAAGATAACGCCTTCTTCCTCATGGAGATCGAAGTGTCCATCGGGTACCCTTGCTTCGTGAAGCCGGCCAACCTGGGATCGAGCGTCGGGATCAGCAAGGCGCGTACGCGCGAAGAGCTGATTGAAGCGGTCAACCTGGCGTTCCTTTACGACCGTAAAGTTATCGTAGAGGAGTTCATCAACGCCCGTGAAGTTGAGGTGGCGGTGCTCGGCAATGACGAACCGCAGGCTTCCGTCGTAGGAGAGATCGTATCCTCGAACGAATTTTATGATTATAAAGCCAAGTATATCGACGGCAAATCGTCGATGATTATTCCTGCCGAAATTCCACGGGAGACGTCGGACCAAATTCGCGAGCTGGCCATTCGCGCGTTCCTTTCCGTTGACGGTTCCGGTTTGTCGCGGGTCGACTTTTTCCTGCGCAAAGAAGATGGCGCGGTGTTCATTAATGAAATTAATACGATGCCAGGCTTTACCCCTTACAGTATGTACCCGCTCTTGTGGCGGGAAAGCGGCAAGCCGTACGGCGAACTGCTGGACGATTTGATTCAGCTGGCGCTTCAGCGCCATGCCGACAAGCAGCGTCTTCAGTATTCGTTTGACGTCTAATTCCTCCGCACTTGCTTTCTGCCGAAAGCATCCATTATGCTTAGGCTACATGCAGGTATTAGGGCGAAAGGAGCGGGCTAATGGGTTTTCAAACCGAGTTCAATTCCGTATGCAAGTTCAAATCGGAGCAGGAACTGTACGAACTTCTGGAATACGGCCGAGGTAAAATGGTCAAAAGCGGCTTCCGCGTCTTTCCGACCGGCCAGAAGGTCATCGCGTATACGCCGGATAACCGGGCGATTGCCATTGTGAAGATCTTGGCCTCGATTGCGGAAATCAACTTTCAAGGCGAAGAAGTGACGCAAGTGGAGATGGAGCTTGTGCGCAAGCTGAACGATGAGGAAGCTCGCGTGCAGACGGCGCTCGCGCACGAAATGTTTTTCGGCTCCAGAGAGCAAGGATAACTTTGGGAAACACCTCTTACCGGATCGGTAAAGGGGTGTTTAGTTTTTTTAACGCGGGCAACGTTGGGTAAGCTATATTTCAAACAGGAGCGTGATACTGGCATGTTAGTGCGTCTCGGCTATGTCGCCATGTCGGTGGCCGTCAAGAATGCCTCCCCGTCCAAAACGATGACCTACGCCAACTTCTCCAAACTGGATGATCGCGCAGCCGCCTTGCGCAAGCTGGAACGCATTGCCGGAGAGAACATTCAAAATACGCTGCGGTTGCTAAAGCATAACAGGGCTCACGATATCGAGATGTACCGGTGCTCCTCCAAGCTCATTCCCCTGATTGGTCATGAGGAGCTCGGCGATTGGGACCCGATCGGTCGTCTTGCCGATAATTTCGCGGAAGTCGGCCGTTATGCGATTCGGCACGGAATGCGGATCAGTTTTCATCCGGATCACTTTACCGTGCTCAGTACGCCGCGCAAAGACGTGCTGCAAAAATCTTACGCCGATCTGGAGCGCCACGTACAAGTCTTGGAAGCGATGGGACTGGACGCCTCTGCTAAATGCAACATTCATATCGGCGGCACCTACGGCAGCAAAGAAACAGCCGGGGGCCGTTTTATTCAAAATTTCGCCGCCATGTCCGAACGGATTCGCGAAAGAATTACGCTTGAGAACGACGACAAGACCTTCAACGCGCTTGAAACCTTGGAGATTGCCGAAGCCGTTGGGGTGCCGATGGTGCTGGACATCCACCACGATCAAGTGAATCCTTGCGGCCAAGAGGCGAAGTCGCTGTGGCCGCGAATCAGGCAGACCTGGAGCGGCTGCAAAGCCCAGCGCGATCCCGAGTCGGCAGCTGAGCCTGAGGAGCTGCCCCCGAAGGTTCACATCTCCAGTCCGAGAAGCGAGACAGATCCGCGCGGCCATGCCGACTATATCGAAACTCCGGTACTGCTCGCTTTCCTCCGCGCCGTGGCCCCGGTCACGCCGCGCCTCGATGTTATGCTGGAAGCGAAAATGAAAGACGACGCCCTGATGCAGCTCATGATTGCGGTGCGGGACGAGCCTGACGTAACCATTCGTACGCAAGCCTCGTTTGAGCTTTAGCGGCAGCATTTTCCGACAAAAAGCGCTCTTGAAATATTAGCTGAAATGAAGTACTTTGAGTAGGAAGAACGAGTACGAGCTTTATTTTTGGTGTAGAGAGGGGAACGGAATTTATGAGTTTGGTTGCAGGGAAAAACATCGTCGTCATGGGAGTCGCCAACGACCGCAGCATCGCATGGGCCATTGCCCAGTCCTTAGCCGCCCAAGGGGCAAATTTAGTGTTTACATATGAAAATGAACGGGTGGAGGAACGGGTACGCAAGCTGGCGGATACGATTCCGAACGCCGTCATCATGCCTTGCAACGTCACCGTCGACGAAGATATCGACCGGCTGGCCGAGTCGCTGCGCGGCCAATTCGGCGTGCTGCACGGTATTGTACATAGCATCGCTTTTGCCAAAACGGAAGAACTGGAAGGCCTGTTCGTAGGCACGTCGCGTGAAGGCTTCGCACTGGCTCACGATATCAGTGCCTATTCGCTCGTAGCCGTCGCTCAAAGGCTTCATCCTCTGATGACCGAAGGTGGCAGCATTATGACCATGACGTACCTCGGCGCGGAGCGCGCGATGAAAAATTACAACGTCATGGGCGTAGCCAAAGCGGCTCTTGAAGCCAGCGTACGTTATTTGGCCAACGACCTCGGCCAGTTCAACATTCGCGTCAATGCGATTTCCGCCGGACCGATTCGGACGCTGGCAGCCAAGGGCATTAAGGATTTCAATTCCATCCTGCGTACCGTCGAGGAGAAAGCTCCGCTGCGCCGTACGACCGATGTGGCGGAAGTCGGAGATACCGCGTTGTTCTTGATGAGTCATCTGTCCCGCGGCATTACGGGCGAAGTGATTTATGTGGACAGCGGTTATCATATTGTTGGCGTATAACCACCGATCAAGAACATGACAACCATCCGTAGCGAGTGACGTCCCGGGTGGTTTTTCCATTTGGACACAATTCCTTAACGTTTAGGCGAAACGACGTAGCCTTTTGAACGTATTTTCTCTATACTGTACATATTAGCTTGGGCTACCCAACGAATTGCAAAGGAATGATGGTTCATGCCGAATCAGGATACGACGTTCACCGTCGGAAGTAAAAGCTTTACCGCGGTAGCGATTAATACCGCCTCCAAGACCGGAGAATGGATTCAAAGCAAACTCGGCGATTTCAACACCTTACATACAAAGTACTCTCCGCATGATCTTGTGACGGAAGTGGATAAGGGCGCGGAGTTGATGATTCGGAAGTTGATTCATACGCATTTTCCAAGCCACGCTATATTGGGCGAGGAGGGCGTCGAACCCGGGCCGGAGGCGTCCAAAGCGGCGCTGGCCCAAGTAAGCGACGAGGAGTATTTGTGGATCATCGATCCGCTGGATGGTACGACGAATTTCGTACACGGCTTCCCGTTCTTCTCCGTATCTATCGCGCTTGCTTATCGTGGCGAGGTTATTGTGGGCGTGGTGTATAACCCGGTGCACAACGAGCTCTTTGTTGCGGAGAAGGGGAAGGGCGCTTATCTTCGCGGTAAAAGAATGCATGTTTCGTCAGAGACCGCGCTTCGCGATAGCTTGATTGCAACAGGCTTCCCGGCCGATCGCAAAGTCGCACTGGCCCACAACTTGAAGGGCGTTCAAGCCGTCAGCCCTTATGTACGCAATCTTCGTGTTGCGGGCTCGGCTGCGCTGCATATGGCTTATGTGGCGGCGGGTAGACTCAGCGGCTTCTGGGAAATCGGCCTGAATGCATGGGATATGGCTGCCGGAGCGCTGCTGATTCAGGAGTCCGGGGGGCGTGTGACGGATACGCTCGGCAACCCGTATCACTTGGGAGTCAGACATGTTCTAGCTACGAACGGACATATTCATGAGGAATTGGCTCATCATCTAGGAACCGCAGAGGCGACGGGATTATAGTTGAAAAAGGTAGGGAGGCCTTCGGGCCTCCCATTTTCTTGAACCGTTTTCTTCCCGGAAGGGGACCCGTCGGAGCCTTGTGTATCTCGATTCATTGATTTAAAAATCCGAGGGAGTAAGTGTTGCAATTGTTAATGGAGTGTGATATATTGTTCTTCCGGCCGATTGACCGGCAGGCGAAAACAGTCGATATGATGTCGATTGAGAAAAGTTTTTTTAAAAAAAAGACTTGCAATCGCCTGAATGGATATGATATATTATAAAGGTCGCTTTTGACGAGTTTGTAAAAACAAGTCGGAAAAACGACGGAAGGTTGACTATTGTCGAACTTCAA
>NZ_VIDW01000081.1:0-7986 GCF_006519665.1 Paenibacillus sp. tmac-D7
CGCGCCGTGCGCGATGCGTCCAAGTGGACGCGGATGGTGCCTTGGCTGGCCGCAGAAGGCCAGACGCTGCGCAGCACGCTGACGCCGGACGAGGCGTGGGAGCTGCTGTCACAAGGCAGCCTGCGCTTGATGGAAGCCGGTTATTCCGTCTTCCTGCCGGCCTGGTGGGACCGGATTCGCAAATGGCGTCCGCGCCTCAAGGCTAAGATCAAATCGTCGGTCGGCAGCGGCCCGCAATCGATGCTCGGGTTGAACCAGCTCATGCAATTCGACTGGAAAATCGCGCTGGGGGATCTCGAACTGACCGAGGACGAATTCCGCGAGCTGCTCGCTCAAAACCGCAAGCTCGTGCAAATTAACGGGCAATGGGTGCAGCTTGACCCGGTTCATCTGGCGCAGCTGCAGCAGGTCATGAATCAGGTGCAGAAGAAGCAGGGCCTCTCTCTGCGGGACGTGCTGGAGCTGCATCTGCTAGGGTCCTCCGAAGGCGAAGAGGACCTCGATTTTCATCGCTCGCTGAATATGGAAGTGGAGCTCAACGAGCAGCTGCAGGAGCTGGTCGATCTGCTGAATCATACGAAGCGCCCGCCGCTGCAAGAACCGCCGCTTTCGTTTCGCGGCACGCTGCGGCCTTATCAGATCGAAGGCATCTCCTGGCTGCTCTTCCTGCGGCAATGCGGCCTTGGCGGCTGCCTGGCCGACGATATGGGGCTCGGGAAAACGATCCAAATGATCACGTACCTGCTCCATCTGCGCGAGCAGCGCATCGCCGCCGAAGCGAACGGCCATACGCCGGCCGCGGCCACGACGCCCACCCTGCTCATCTGTCCTACCTCGGTGCTCGGGAATTGGCAGAAAGAGCTGCAGCGCTTTGCGCCGGACCTGCGGGTTCACCTGCACTACGGTCCGAACCGCGCCAAGGGCGACGCGTTCATGGAGGCGTGCCTGGATTGCGACATCGTGCTGACGACGTATACCTTGTCACACCTGGATGAAACGGAGCTTGCCGCCATCGAATGGGAATCGATTTGCCTGGATGAAGCCCAGAACATCAAGAACGCCTACACGAAGCAGGCCTCCTCCATCCGTACGCTGCAAGGGCGGCACCGGATCGCGTTAACCGGGACGCCGATCGAGAACCGGTTGACCGAGCTGTGGTCGATATTCGACTTTTTGAACCCCGGTTATCTCGGCACGCTTCGGGAATTCACCCATCGGTACGTGAACGCCATCGAGCGGACGCAGGACGCCGAGCTGATCGCTAAAGTGCAGCGGCTTATTCGTCCGTTCCTGCTGCGCAGGGTCAAGAAGGATCCATCCATCCAGCTCGATCTGCCGGATAAATACGAATACAAGTCATACGTATCGTTGACGACGGAGCAAGCGAGCGTTTACGAGAACTACATCCGCGACATGTTCGAGCGGCTCGACAAGCTGACGGCCATGGAACGCCGGGGGCTGATCCTGGCCGCCTTGACGAAGCTGAAGCAAATTTGCAACCATCCCGGGCTGATCGAATCGGGGAAAGCGGCCCGCTTGTCATGGAGACACCGTTCGAACAAGGTCGAGCGGTTGATCGAGATGGTGCACGAGCTGAGGCAGGAAGGCGATAAATGTTTGATTTTTACACAGTTTGTCGAAACGGGGTACTTGCTGCAGCAGGCGCTTGGGGAAGAATTCGGGCGGCCGATTCCGTTCCTGCACGGCGGTACCGCCAAAGCCGACCGTGATCGGATGATCGAGGCGTTCCAAGAGAGCGAGGCGGACCATCCGGACGACGCGGGAATCTTCCTGCTTTCGCTGAAGGCGGGCGGGACGGGGCTGAACTTGACTGCAGCCAATCACGTCTTTCATTTTGACCGGTGGTGGAACCCCGCCGTCGAGAATCAGGCGACCGACCGGGCGTTCCGGATTGGCCAAACCCGCCACGTGCAGGTGCACAAATTTGTAACGCTGGGCACGCTGGAGGAGCGGATCGACGAGATGATCGACAAGAAGCTCGGGTTAAGCCAGCAAATCGTAGGCACCGGCGAGCAGTGGATTACCGAGCTGTCGACGGATGATCTGAAGGAGCTGTTCGCTTTGCGGAGCGAATGGGTCGATTAAAATGGCAGCGACCGGGCACGGGACTGTACCTTCGCCTGGTGCGCCCAGTTAAATCGTCAAATCAAAAAACAAATAACAGGCTCCGCCCAGCGGACACGAATAGGTCTGCATGGTCAGAGAGCTGTCAAGATCGGTATAAGGCTGTGACAGACATCCCTGCCGTTGGTGTTTCATTTGCAGCACGGTAGGGATGAAGTACGGCCGCCAGATCCAATTGGATTCTTGATAACGAACGTCTCGGCTCCAGCTCCCGTCCGCTTCGCGCGAGAAGTTCGAGGACACCTGAAACCCCTCTTCCTTGCAGATGTATATACGGACCACGTTCGCACCGACGTGCGGCAGCAGCTTGCCGATCAGCGCATCGGCGTCTGCCGATGAACGGATTTCTACGGAAGACGGCACCAGGCCGCTCAACCTTTCCGTTGCCGCGAACAAGCGGTGCTGGCGGTCCAGCTCGCTATGCGTAAACACGGCGATACTCTCCCGAAGCAGCCCTTCGTAAGCATCTTCCTGCTGCAGGTCCGCCTCAGCCTGCGAGAACAGATACCCTTGCACGTAGCGCGCCCCCACCTGCAGGGCATGATTCAAATCTCCCTTCGTTTCCACCCCCTCCACGAGCAGCGAAGCGCCCATTTGCGCGGCCAGAATGGAGAATGAGTTCAAGACGGCGTTGTATCCTTGGTCTACGGCGCTTTTTTTCAACAATTTTAAATCGATTTTCAGAATGTGCGGCTTCACACTGGCGATCCGATCGTAATTGCTGTAACCGCTGCCGATGTCATCGACTGCAATCAGACAGCCGGCCTCGCGGTACTGCCCGATCATCTCCGACAGCTCGTCGAGTCCGCCCGTGAAATCCTCCTCCGTAATTTCGATCACGATGCGCGAAGGATCCAGCCCGTGACGCCTCATCATCTGCAAGGTCGGCAGCTCTCGCTTCTCCCGGTATATGCGATGGATCCAGGACGGCTTAAGATTGATAAACAGCTTGGCATCGGAATCCGCATCCGCCATGCGCCCGATAGCCCGCGACCGAATAATCCGATCGATCCGCAAATGCTCGGCTTCACTGTACGACGTGTTCTGAAAAAAGGGGCCCAGGCTGCGTACTATGCCGGGACTGACCCGGCGCCCGAGCGCCTCATATCCGATAATGCGCTGCGTCTGCAAAGACAAGACCGGCTGGAAATAAGGAAACGTTTCGGCAGCAGGAGGTAACGTTGCTCGCAGATCCGGGTCGATCATACTCTTCATCCTCCATCACCCTCTGAATGTGTTATTTTATTTCACCAAATTATGATAGAGAATATAACATGCAATGATGATTACTAATTCTAAAGCAGCGGCGGCCGTCGTGCAATCAGGAGCTGCGCGTTGCTCCAAAATGAAGCAATCGCTACCCGAGAGGAATTCGCTGTACAATTGTCGAATAATGGGAGATGACTTTTTATTTTACCTCAGGGGTGGTTATGCAATGAATATACTCCGCTCCAAGATGCCTATTGTTTATTCGGCTATCATCGTCTGCCTCGTTACGATGGTCAGCGTATCCAGCTTCATTGCCTCCGCCAATACCGAAGCCAAGCTGGAGAACCTCGTCAGCGGAGTCATTCCCCTGAACAATCTGGCTGAACATCTGCTGGTCGACTTCATTCATATGGAGACGGGCTTGCGCGGGTACGAAATATCGGGCGACGACAAGTTCTTGGAGCCTTATCATACCGGTAAGGCGCAACTTGAGCTCGATCTCCGCGAGCTGTCCGATTATCAACAACAATACGATCGTCTCGATACTGTGATGACCGTCGAGGCGCTTCCGTCGATCCGGCAGCTGCAAGATTATTACGCCGGGCAACTTGATTTGATAAGAGACGGCCGGAGAGACACCGCTCTACAGAGCGTATCGATCGGCAAGACGTATATGGACCGGTTTCGGGCCGCACATGGTAAGGTGATGGACGAAATCGATCAAATCGCCCTCGACGCGCATCAATCGGCCCATAACGCCAAACGTCTGGCGCGCATTATCCTTGTGATCGGAGGCGCGGCCGACGCTATTGCCGTCATCCTCTCCGTCATTATCTTCAGACGCGCCGCCCGGGCCGAGAAGGCGCTGCGCCACAGCGAGGAGACGTATCGCTTCATGGCGGAGAGCCTGGAGACGCAGAACGAGGAAATCATCGCGCAGCAGGAAGAGCAAGAGTCGACGCTGGAGAAGCTGTCCGAGCGCGAACGCGAGCTGGAAGCCATTACCGGATATCAGGAAAAGCTGACCGGAGCTACACATTTGGACGCGTTCCTGAACACCTCCGTGCCCGCCCTGCTCGAAACGCTGCAGCTCGATGCCGCCATGCTCGTCGTCAATAAAGCGGCTTTGGACGAAGCTCGAGGCGGCCACAGCGACAGCGATAATCCTAGCGATACGGCGGGCAATCCTTTATTTGAAACGATTTACGCCATCGGCTATCCGTCCAGCCTTCCCGCTTCGCGTCAAAGCGAA
Organism: Paenibacillus sp. tmac-D7; assembly: GCF_006519665.1. Taxonomy (NCBI): domain Bacteria; kingdom Bacillati; phylum Bacillota; class Bacilli; order Caryophanales; family Paenibacillaceae; genus Paenibacillus; species Paenibacillus sp. tmac-D7. The sequence continues at coordinate 4,607 of NZ_VIDW01000081.1, forward strand.
TTATACGGCACCGCTCGGCGCGTTCTGCTGGAGAAGCGGATGCTGGAATCGGTCCGCAACGTGTCCGAGCAGGAACGCGGGTTCCACCTTGGCATTCGGCAAGCTGCCGATTATTATTTCCCGCTCCTGAACGACCGGCAGGAAAGCCTCGGATTTCTGCTGTTGACCGGCTACCTTACGTCCTCCTCCAACCAGAAGGTACGCCTCGCTCAGGGCTTAATCCGCCAGTTCGGGCTCGCCTTTATGGCGCAGCAAACGAATGAGGCGCGCCGGCGGCAGAGCGTGAAGCTGGAGCAATTAAACGAACAGCTGCAGCAAGAGAAGCGGATGATCGAGGAGCAGCGCGACTTGATCGAGAACATTTTGGAATCCGCGCACGAAGGCATGATCATGTGCGACAGGCATGGTCATATCCTATTTCTTAATCAGCGCATGAAAAACTTCCTCGACATCTCGCATGAGGTCGGGGAATCCATCGTCACGGCCATTCGAATTTGGAACGACACCCCGACGAGCGGCCAAATCTTGTCTTCCGTGGAAGGATTGCTGAGGGGCAGAACGGATAATATTACAGAACGCTTCTTCTATACGACCGACGACGGCCAGATGCGCCACGTCGAATTGTACGCCACGAAGATGGGCGATTCGTCCAAACGGCCCGACTCCGGCTTCCTCTTCGTCGTACGCGACCGTACGGAGGAAGAGAAAATCGACGAGATGAAGAACGAATTTATAAGCACCGTCTCGCATGAACTGCGAACGCCGCTTTCCAGCGTGCTGGGCTTCATCGAAATTATGCTGCATCGCCAGCTGACGCCGGAGAAGCAGCGCAAATATTTGCAAACCGTGTACAAGGAAGCGGGCCGTTTGTCCACGCTTATTAACGACTTCCTGGATTTGCAGCGGATGGAATCCGGCAAACAGGCCTATCATTTCGTTCCCGTCGAATTGGGCGCGCTGCTGCGGGAGGTCGCCGAGCCATGGAAGGCGGAGCAAACGCATGAAATCCGGCTGCACAGACCCGAACGGGAGGTGTGGGTGCGGGGCGACGCCGACCGGCTGATGCAGGTGGCGCACAATCTGATCAGCAACGCCGTCAAGTATTCTCCCCAAGCGAACCGTGTTGACATCACGATACGCGAGAACGGGAGTACCGTCAGCTTCGAGGTACAGGACTACGGGCTTGGCATACCGGAAGAAGCGAAGGGCAGCATGTTTACCAAATTTTTCCGCGTAGATAACTCCGACCGGCGGCAGATCGGCGGTACCGGCCTCGGTCTGTCTATCGTCCGCGAGATTATGGACGCCCATCAAGGCTCCATCCATTTCGAGTCGACGATGGGAGAGGGCAGCGTGTTCACCGTTACCTTGAACGCTTATCAGGTCGGAAATGCCGAAGGCAGTATTCTGCTGCTGGAAGACGATGACAATGCCGCCAAGCTGATTCAAGTCGCTTTGATGAAGCTGCAAATCCCGACGATTCACGTGCGCTCCGCCGAAGAAGGGCTTCTTGCGCTGGAACGCGTCGATCAATATCCGCCGCGGCTGTGCATCGTGGACATTCATTTAAAGGGGCCCCAATCGGGGTGGGATTTCCTGACCGAGCTGTACAGGCATCCCAAGTTTCACCGCACGCCGGTTATCGTCTCCACGGCGCTCGAGCCGCCGCACGACTATTACGAGAAGGATTCGGAGAAATATTTGCGCAAGCCGTTTACCGTAAATAAACTGCTTCAGGTCGCCGAGCATCTCATGTTTCATAACGATCGCCGCCCGGCATATATTTTCCCGCCGCAGGACGAAAGCCTTATTCGCAGCCGGCTGGCCCAGAGCGGCATCGAGATTGAATCGATTACGACAGGCAGCGATCATATCCAGATTGAACCGACGCTGAAGCAAGGCACGGTTTGACGCGCAGGTCAAATAGACGGTACACATGTTCGTACCGTCTATTTGGGCATGTCCGGTGCGGCGGCTCGCCACATGCCTCGCTCAAAGCGGCACTCCGTCCGGGTTATCCAACGCCCCTGCCGGAAATCGCGGCCGCGAATGACAACGTGGTCCTGCTCCACACGTACGACCAGCCCCTCGCTTCGGTCGTCGGCGCTTCCGGAAGCTTCAGCCGGTCCCTCATATTCCGGGCGGCTGACCGATGACCCGGCTACGGACAATAGCCGGTCCGCGACGACAGTCCCGGACTGCCCAAGCCCCGCATGCGTATGGCCGGAGAACACAATCACCCGCGGATGCCGCGAAAGTATGTCCCGAAGCTCGCGGTGCTGCACGACACCGCGCCCGCGTCCGCTTCCGGCTACCGTATTCGGCAGCGGTTGATGCAGAAACACGAAGATCGGCTGTCCGGAAGGCTCCTCCGCCTGCAGCCGCCGCTCCAGCCAACGAAGCTGCTCCTCGCTAAGGAACGCATCTTCACCGTAAGACGGATCGGATAGCCGGTATCGCTCCGAACCCAGGAATAGAAACAAGCGATCGTGTAGGCTCCGTTCCCGGTACACCTTCGGTTGGCCGGTGAAGCGCAGAAACCGTCCGATGGCCGCCGCTTCCGTCTCTCCGTTCGGGAATCCTTTCGGCCGCCATTGCCGATTGGCCCCGTGCCACATCCGGTAAAACTCGTGATTGCCGAGCGTGAAGTGAATTTCGCCCGGATGCGGACGTTCGGATAACAGCCGCTGCAGCGTCCTATAGTCCTCCGGGTCGCCGTCGCCCAAATCACCGTTCAGCACGAGCGCCTCCGCTTCAGGCGCCGCACCGTGCAAGTCGTCGAGCGCCCGCTCAAATTTCCGGATCGCCTGGCGATCCCAGCTCTGCACGTGAATGTCGCTTAGCACCGCGAAGGTCAGCGGCGATGAGCGGCCGGCCGCGGGCAGCGTGAGAGATCCGGGTGCAGCAGAATGCGCATTCGGGCCCGCAGCCTCCCAAAGCTCGCCTGAGCGGCCGGCCGCCATGCTTCCGGCTGCGGGCTGTGCGCCCAACAGCCAGACGCAGACGGCCGCGCGAAGCAAGCTTCCAAGAAAACTCACAGCTCATCCCTCCCTTTCATCGATATGCCTCTAATATGCGATATTTCCCCAGTTTTTAGAACCGCTATAGGCATCCGCTGAAAAATCAGGGACGGTGACATTGGCCCAATCCGCTCCTGCACCCCCGACATAAGATGTATGGTGTGAAAGCACAAAACCACCTTAAGGAGGAAACAACAATGTCACATGTAGGTCACGGTTTCACTTCCACGGGCGTAATTCTGGTACTCTTCATTCTGCTGGTCATCGTCAGCCGCGCGTTTTTATAATTGATAAATGCGGTTCGGGCCGTCACAGGCCTCGGGCCTTCTACCTAATCGGCCACAACAACGGTCAGGAAGA
>NZ_VIDW01000082.1:0-7857 GCF_006519665.1 Paenibacillus sp. tmac-D7
TCTATGTGGGGCTATATCTGCTGGCTTCGAGCATCGCCAAGCGGGGCGTTGATTGCACAGATTCATCCTCGGTAGATAAATAAAGGCCAAAACCATAAGTTTACCGATTCCAAAAATCATGCCCAGATTCATGAGCTGCATATTTACCATGTCATTGTTAAAGACTCAAGTTTGTTAATTGATGATCTACCGGACCACTATCGATTCTCGTCATAACGGCTGACAACGAGTTCCTTTTGGAATAAGCATTTTTTTTAAGCATAGAATTTAATGATTCTATACTATACCAGGACATGGGTGAAATATGAAGAAAAATACAAGTATGATAATACAAATCGCCGCAACATATTCGGGAACCGTGGTGGGAGCCGGATTTGCTTCAGGACAGTCGATTATGCAGTTTTTCACGGTATACGGAGCCTATGGGGTATTAGGCATTTTATGCAGCACCTTTCTTTTTGTGTGGATCGGCACTAAAATGATGATTCTAGCTCACCATATCAAAGCATTTTCATATCAGGAGTTTAATGTTTATCTGTTTGGCAAGATTTTCGGCAAAGTCGCAAATGCCTTGACTTTAATTATTCTATTTGGGGTAACGGCCGTGATGCTTTCAGGAACCGGTACCATTTTCGAAGAACAACTCCGTCTACCCTATCAACTGGGTATTATCATCAGCATCGTTTTGTGTTATCTGGTGATGACGAAGGAAATCAGCGGAATTATGTTCGTAAACTCGTTAGTTGTTCCCATGATGCTTTTTTTCACTATTCTCCTTGTCGTAAAGGTTGTCAGAATAGACAATATTTTTGATATAGTCGGTTGGCAGAACCAACAACTGTACAATTTGAAGTGGTTCGTGAGTCCGTTTGTGTATGCAGGATTGAATTTTGCTTTTATTCTAGCCGTTATGGTTCCTCTGGGGAGTGAGGTGGATGACGAAAGCGCATTAAAATGGGGAGGGTTTTGGGGAGGCATTGGTCTTGGTTTTATGCTTCTTGTCAGCCATTTTGCAATGAGCTCAAAGATGCCCGAGATTCTTCAATACGATATTCCGATGGCCGAGATTATTCGAGATTTCGGGCGGTATTTTCATGTATTGTTTTTGCTCGTAATCTATGGAGAAATATTCACCACATTGATAGGCAATGTATTCGGAATTTCTCGTCAAATCCAAAGTCTTTATAATCTTCCTAAAAGTTGGTTGGTTCTTGGCATATTACTTGCTAGTTTTTTGATTAGTCAAGCCGGTTTCACCTCCTTACTTACTTATCTTTATCCGCTATTTGGGTATATGGGTTTGATACTTCTTATTTTTTTAGCAGTTCAACGGATGCCCAGGGACTAAGTCTCCATATTTTTATAAGTTGATTCGGCACGAAATCCAACTATTGGGTAATTATGCTACTACCGGAATAAAGGCACAGGGTTCCATCGATCCAACTTCTTATTTCCAAAACTTTTGGCCTGCCGTCTTAATAGCTAACATAAATGACCTCCATAAGAATAAAGAATACAGCATAGGGTAGACAGTTGCATGTCATATAGAGTATTTCCAACGACTTCACCTAAAAAATAGCTGAAATGAAGTCAAACGGTGTTACTTGACTAAATTGGTTTTTCCCTAACATCTTTGTAATGATGGACAATCCTACAAAACCTAGCAAGAACTCAATTGAGAATTGAAGAAACAACTTTTCATTTCCTCTTTCATCAAATGATTGGTGAAAGCAAGCACGCCGTTTGATCGAGAATCCGCTGCAAATGCGTGCGTTGAGGCGGGACTTCCATCCGTAAGGGAATGGAGTCCGCAAGATCATGCTCGAATTGTTCCGCCAGTTTTCGTGCTACTTCAGAACTGTACACAACTTCGCACACTTCATAATTCAGACGGTAGCTTCTTAAATCAAAATTTGAGGAGCCTATCTCGGCAATTTCTCCGTCAATGATCATTAACTTCGCATGCAACACGCCTTTATTGTAGAGGTAGATATGAACCCCGGCTTCCAAAAGTTCTCCATAGTAGGTCCGACTTGCAGCTCCAACGATGATCGATACCACGTGGCGGGGAACTAAGCGCACTCGGACACCGCGAACCAAAGCTGCTTTAATCGCCATAATAATGTCTGCATCTGGCACAAAGTAAGGCGCGATATTCCAATGGGCGTCGAAGACTGCTTGCAGTTCGTTTGCAGGTTAACCCACTATTCGAATATGGGTGTCGCGTCAAAAGCCGACATTCGACTTTAATCCGGTATATTCATCCCCGATATTGATGCCTCCAGTAAAAGCTTCCTGACCATCGAATACAACAATCTATGATTTCGGCAACTCCAATAGGACAGCGCCCAAGGGAAGCGAATGGGGAAAAAAGATCGGCATTCAATTCCAACCTTCATCATTTGGCGGCCGTAGCCATGGGCGTGCGTTGGGCCGAGGGGGAACTTGGATACTGTCAACTTTAGCAGTCGCGATGGGGGCGGCAGTGTTTAGGTTTATCCAAGGTTAGCTGTCTAAACAAAAGAATAGTGGCGAAAAGAGATCAAACCCTACTCAACTTGTAGGGTTTGATCTCTTTTCTAATCTGTTCACCGATGAAAACAGACAAGCCATGTCCTCAATATTCATGGTTTGTCTGTTTTTCTTAAAACCCCTTATATTGAGGTTCTTCATTTTCCAACTGTTGTACGCGGCTTTCTACTTGCTGCACGATTTGTTGGGTTTGTTGGGCCGCATTCGTAAAGAGCGATTTTGCTTCTTGATTTTGTGTTTCCAAAGCAAATTGTTCCAGACTCGCCTGAGCACTTTTTAAAGATGCTACGCACGTTTTCACTTGAGAAGCAACTGTCACGGAATGTCACCTCCTTTACCTTAGGATAGGATAATGTTTCACGGGTAATAGGAATAGATGCTTGCATTCTCCCAATACCGAAATTATTATTTCCGTCTCGCAACAAAAGCATACGTTAGAAAAATTTTCAGATGGAAATGCATGAAAATAATGGAATAGGGACATATTTACCTTTGTCGATTAATGTGATTGGAAAGGAATGGTAATATTATGCCGGATTGGGTAGAAATCGCTTTGCGAACGTTATTGGCTATGGGGGTTCTTTTTGTCCTAACGAAGATATTGGGTAAACGACAGGTATCACAGCTTTCATTGTTTGAGTATATCACCGGAATCACGATCGGCAACCTTGCAGCTTACGTTTCGTTGGATCTGGAGTCCACTTGGTATCTGGGCTTGGTTTCGATGACGGTTTGGACCGTTGTTTCTTTAGGGATTGAATTTTTACAGCTGAAAAGCAAAACGGCAAGAGACCTATTCGACGGCAAAGCAACAGTGCTCATTAAGGACGGCAAGATCATGGAGGATAACCTAAAAAAAGAAAGGATTACCACGGATGAACTTATGGAACAGCTTCGAATAAAGAATGTGTTCAAAGCTGCCGATGTTGAATTCGCCATCATGGAGTCAAGCGGTGACGTTAGCGTTCTTTTAACCAAGGAAAATCAACCGTTAACGCCTAAACACCTGGGAATAAATGTCGGGCCAGAACAAGAACCTCAATCGGTCATTATGGATGGAAAAATAATGGACGAACCGCTTGCCACGATAGGTCTAAACAGGAAATGGCTGGATTCGGAACTGGAGAAATTAGGTGTTTCGATTGATAACGTATTTCTTGGACAGGTGGATTCCTATGGCCAGCTATACGTTGATTTATTTGATGATCAGATCAAAGTACCGAAACCCCAGAAAAAAGCCGCGTTGCTTGCAACATTGAAAAAGTGTGAAGCGGATCTCGAAATGTTTGGCTTATCTACCAAAGAACAAAATACAAAGCAGATGTACGAGCAATGTTCAAAAGCGTTAGAAAAGATTATTGATGAAGTTAAACCATTGCTGATTCGTTAACAATTCGCCAATTATACGTCAGCTGAAATTCGAGGAGGATGTTCATGGCAAATAATATAAAGAAAAATTTAACGCGGGTACAACAGGAATATAAAGAATTGGCGCAAAGCGTCGAACCTCCGAGGCCCATACTCAAAAACTTCATTCGTGCGTTTATAGCTGGCGGGGCCATTTGTTTGGTTGGACAAGCCATCCAGGAAATGTTTGTGCATTGGGGCGGCTTTGATGAGAAAAAAGCTGGAGACCCTACCGTGGCGGTAATGATACTCCTTTCTGTCATTCTGACCAGCATGGGGGTGTACGATAAGTTTGCCCAATGGGCTGGTGCGGGTTCCGCAGTGCCTGTGACGGGATTTGCGAATTCGATGGCATCCGCTGCGATTGAACATCAGAGTGAAGGTATGGTGCTCGGTGTTGGCGGTAAAATGTTTAAACTGGCTGGACCGGTTATTGTATTTGGTACAGTCGCCGCCTTTGCGGTAGGAATTGTACATTTGCTGATCAAAGGCGGGGGAGGCTCTTAATATGTTAAAGGGACACCAGAGTTGGCTATTTGAGAACAAGCCGTTCATCCGATCAACAGCAACGGTAGTGGGTCCATTTGAAGGAAGAGGCCCGCTGGCCAAAGATTTTGACATTGTCCATGGAGAATCCATGATGGGACAAAAGAGCTGGGAGAAAGCAGAAAAGGCATTGATTGAAGAAGCGGCAAAACTGGCTATTGAAAATGCGGGGTTGACAAAGGAACAAGTACAGTTTTACATAGGCGGGGATTTGATGAATCAAATCATTAGCAGCAGTTTTGCCGCGCGAACATTATCGATCCCTTACCTCGGTGTGTTTGGCGCTTGTTCAACCTCGATGGAAAGTCTGGCATTAGCAGCTAACCTTGTAAATTCCGGTTCGGCGAAATTTGTATTGGCGGGGACATGCAGCCATGATTCCGGTGCGGAGAAACAGTTCCGATATCCGACCGAGTACGGTTCGCAAAAACCGCCAACCGCCCAATATACGGTAACCGGGGCCGGTGCTGCCATCGTATCCATGGAAGGTGACGGACCGGTTGTTACATCTGCCACCATTGGCCGGGTTATCGATATGGGCATTAAAGATCCGTTTAATATGGGCGCAGCGATGGCTCCTGCAGCGGTAGACACCATTGAGGCGCATGTTCGAGATTTGGGAATTGAACCGGGTTATTACGATTTGATCGTTACCGGCGATCTTGCGAAAGTCGGATATGAAATCGCCTGTAAATTGTTTAAGAAACATAACTTTCCCATCGAACAAACCGAATATTCCGATTGCGGGATGATGATTTACGATTATGAAACCCAAATGGTTCAAGCCGGAGCAAGCGGCTGCGGTTGTTCGGCAGTTGTTACCTATGGACATTTGCTAAATCGGATGCGAAGAGGTGAACTGAAACGAATCCTCGTTGTCGCTACGGGGGCGCTGCTATCCCCGATTTCATTTCAACAAGGGGAAAGCATTCCTTGTATCGCTCATGCCGTATCCATAGAGGCAGGGAGGGAGATATTATGATTTTTCTTTGGGCTTTTTTGGTGGGAGGTGCAATCTGTGTTTTCGGACAATTTTGTTTTGATGTCTTGAAACTTACACCGGCCCACACCATGACCCTGCTTGTTGTATTGGGCGCGATTGTCGACGGAATTGGATGGTATGATCCGCTGATTGAATTTGCCGGGGCAGGAGCATCGGTCCCGATTACAAGCTTTGGTAACGCGCTTGTCCATGGTGCGCTTCAAGAACTAAAGAGCAATGGCTGGATTGGGATCATCACCGGAATTTTCGAAGTGACCAGTGCCGGAATATCCGCAGCGATTATTTTTTCGTTTCTCGCTGCATTGTTCGTAAAACCCAAAGGATAATACGGGGCCCAATCCGAATTTCGTTGGCTAAAATACACTGTAACGGTCGGTCAGGGCGATCCCTAACCGGCCGGTTTTGATTATGAGAAACATTTACTTGTTCCAATCTGTACGGAATGTCCCCATCGATAATCTCAAAGGTTACGTTGACCAAGCTATAAAAGCCATATACTGTCAGACGCTATTTATTTCGGTTCCTATATTCTCCATCACTTCTTTGGTTCGCTCCATTAAACTCGGCTCGGTTGGAACATTTTCACTTGCTTTTCCATCCAAGATTATTGGAGATTTGTTACTTGTCGTTTTGATTCGCTGTTTAAATTGTGATTTAAGTTCGCTTTTTTCCATACTTTCTCCTTTTCATTCGCCATTTTCAGAATATGCAACTGATATTATTCCGATTTTCATATCCTTTATGCATCATAGGAGTCAGGTCCCCAAAAGGCTGTGTTTCCGCCTGCATATAGACAACCAACCCGATAAAATGACCGGAAACCGGGCGGATGCCGTTGTCGCTTCTATGCGTCTGCCATAGACTAATGCTGTAAGTTCAACTTTACCTAACCCAAGGAGGAATGTTTTCAAATGCAGTTTATCAAACAGGCAATGCCCATGTATACGCATGACCAGGCCGCTTATGTCAGGCAAATGTACGATTGGCACATGAAAATGGCTCAGTATCACGAACAATTACGTACCTTTCATCTGGAAAGGGCGAAACAATTTCAAAAGCTCTCCGAAGAAAAAGCGAAAACGTCAGAAATATCCAGCGACACCAGCGCCGCTTAAAGGCGAACCGACATGGAGCGATGTGATGAATTGGCAGCATTCCGAATCAAAATCTGGGACCGCTATGTAACCCTTCGTTCCCAATATGGAACCCGGATGCCCTTGTCTTTCGACCAGTTCTGGTATGACTTTTTGGTCAGGCACATGCTATCCGACTGTGGCGTAGAGCAAGTATATGAGGACTTCTGCAACAACTGGGAGAATCGGTGTGTGAAAAATGTTTGCGATTCGAGCCATCGGTAGAATGCCTGCGAAATAGGACCAAATGGCCGGCTGTTGCCCAAAATGGGTTGCTCCGGCCTTTGATATTTGTATGCAGGGGACAAGGGTAGATGGGATCAAATCCAAGCGGACTTTCACGATGCGGATAACTGCATAGGATGATTCGTTTCTGGACAACTTAAATGCTGTTTGCATAAATTTGGAAAGGCGGATGCCTGCATGTTACCAACATTCAGTACAAGCATTAAAAACTGGACTACCTCTGCCCCAAGACAACCAAATCGATGTAAAAATTGCATCTGGGGCAACTGGGATGGGTTGAAACAATTTTGTTCGAAACCTGTCTGCATTAAGAAACAACCAGTATAAGAGAAAGTCCATCTTCTTTTACTTGATCATGTTCGGTTATCTGCAAAGAATTCTTGCCCAGTGACTGGCATTTTTTCCGAGGACGCATATAATGACGTGATCTAACTTTGAGGAGTGATGAATCATGTCCGTTGCGGCTCAAACAAGTACAAAGAGTTTACCTCCCTTTTCCATATGGGGAGTTCATGCATCTGTCGCCGGAAGACCGGTTGTGTGGGGCAAACTAGTGATGCGTGTTTTGCAGGACCAGCAAATTCAAGGCACCATCCAATTTCGCGGAACGCCGATTCCGATTGAAGGAAGTTGGAATGAAAGCACGCAGCAGATCATGTTTCATTCCCCCTACGCCGCCTACTCCGGCCAATTAACCATCTATGACGATGTCAAGATTCAACTTCGGCATTTGGTTCTCACCGGACGTCTGCGGATGCTACCCTCTTCTTTACAGGCGGGCGAATATGGAACCTGGGTAGCGACAACTGATATAAGCTTGGCGGGGTATAGCGGCTATATCCCACCGCAACCGCCTTCAACTTCGCTGCCGCCGGTCGGCGTATTTGTAACGTCGAATATACTGTATGGAAACTCGCGTATATAAAACAGGCACATATCGGATGAAAAATGATCGGTAAGCGGATAACGGAAAGGGGTGGCATATCGGTG
>NZ_VIDW01000083.1:0-7826 GCF_006519665.1 Paenibacillus sp. tmac-D7
CATCCGCCTGCTGCCCGCGGCCTGAGCGCTTGGACAGCGTCGCCTTAATTCCGCGCTCGATCAGCTCCAGATAAGCCCCGTCTCGCGGAGCGGCGAACGTCATCGCCTTGCCGGTCTGACCCGCTCGCCCGGTGCGGCCGATGCGGTGAATATAACTTTCCGCGTCATGCGGGATATCGTAGTTGATGACATGGGTAATGCCTTCCACATCCAGCCCGCGCGCAGCCACATCGGTGGCGACGAGCAGCTGAATTTTGGCGTCGCGGAACCGCTTCATCACCTGTTCGCGTTTGGCCTGCGTCAAATCCCCGTGCAGCTCATCGCAGGAATACCCTCGCTCGGCAAGCTCGGTGCGCAGCTTGCTGGCCCGCAGCTTCGTCCGGCAAAAAACCATCGCGAGATACGGATTTTCTTCGTCAATAATTTTACATAACGCCTCGAACTTCCCGCGGTCTGTCGTTTGAATAACGACTTGTTCGATCTCATCCAGCGTCACGCGTTTCGCTTTCACTTCGATTTCAACAGGCGGCCGCATATATTCCTTGGCTAATTGCCGGATACGCGGAGGCATAGTGGCCGAGAATAATAGCGTTTGTCTCCTGGATGGGGTAACGGAGATAATTTCCTCCACTTCCGACAAGAAGCCCATATGCAGCATTTGGTCGGCTTCATCCAGCACCAGCATCGACAGCTTATGCAGTTTAACGGTGCCGCGGCGGATATGATCGAGCAAGCGGCCGGGCGTTGCAATTATAATATGTACGCTGCCCTCGAGCTTATGTATTTGTCTTTCCACGTCTTGTCCGCCGTAAGCCGATAGCACGCTCAGCTCTTTAAAGGACGCCCAACGCTTGACTTCATCCGTTATTTGAATCGCCAGCTCTCGGGTCGGCGTTACGATCAGCGCCTGCACGTTCGGGCTTTCGGGACGTACCGTTTCCAGCATCGGCAGGACGAAAGCGAGCGTTTTACCTGTTCCGGTTTGCGCCTGCGCAATCAGGTCGGCGCCTGAGAGAACGGCGGGGATGGCTTCCTTCTGGATAGGGGTGGGCTCAGCATACCCGAATTTGTGCAAAGCTTCGGCGAGGTTGTCCTCGATACCAAGAGCGGCGAATTCATTTTTCTTCATTATAATATCTCCTATAGAACCGATTTGAATGCGCCCGATAGCGGCCGGTACGGCAGCTGCGGACCATTTCTGAAATAATTACTTCTTATTAATAAAGCATTCTACAGCAATCCTGTACAAAAAGAAACTGCACACGCCGCGCATCGGCCATGTGCAGTCCGCTCGACGCGGCTAATATTCCCGTCCGTTGCCTTCCGCTTGATTCGGTATGGTCGGGGCCGTTCCGAAGGTAAGCTCCATCAGCTGGATGAATTGCGGTCGGTAGGGCTCCAGCGAACGCCCTTGCCAGCTCTCTTGAGCGATGCGGTTAAATTCATTGACAACCGTACGATTGGCGGAGATATACACGTCCGTCACACTAGGCTGCAGCGAACGAATCTTTTCAGCGATTTTTTGCTTGAACAGATGGGAGAGATGCTCGTGATGCATTTCCGTTTCGGCGCCGCTTCCCGTAATCAGCTGGTTCGGATCCGCATAGTCGTTCTCTGGGGTATAAGGATTATATAACCCTTTCACGATACCGTAATTATTGGTTTCGGTTCCTCTCACATCGCCGCCTCGCGTTCCGGTAGCTGTCATATCAATCGTTATGGCCGTATAAGCGGTGTTATCGCCCATCATGACGATTGCGCTGCTGACGCCGTCCATGGCGGCTACCTGATCGGACAGGTGCTGGTTCATCTCCAGCTTGGACACTTGATGCGTGACGGGAGCGTATTGCTGCTGGGTCTGATAAGCGCGGGACGTGTCCTGTCTCGGCATATCCCTTTTACTTCCATAGTTATTGGCGCTGTTGTAGTCGTACCAACTGAAGCAGCCGGTAACAATAAGGCAAAGCATCATTATGGCGGCCACGGATATCGATCGAAGAGTACGCAAACGAAAGCCCTCCTTCATGAATAGGAATCAGCGCATTGCAAACGATAGAATGCAGATTGTGTTCTGCTGGACGCGACTGCTGCTCCTTGACATTAGAATGGGTCTCCGAATGTGTTTTGATTCGCCTGTACGGGAGTCCAAAACATGCATAAACCGGCCGCTTTATGGAAATAACCTAATAGAACCGTATGTGAGGGTCTGCGCCATTCGAGAGGTCGGCAAAAACACATTTTACAAAGAAGCCGAAAGCCTCGAAAAGCTTGATAAACCTAGACTTCCGAACGTTTTGTGAACTTTCCCAGATTCATTGACAAAAAACAGGGACGAATTTATAGTTATAATGGTAATTAGGTTCATTGACAAGATATGACCTATTTTGTTCGAAAAATACTTGCTTCATAAGGTGGGATTGATAAGATGATTCGATGGCAAAATCTGTGGCGTTTCATCCCTCTCTTCGGGTTGATGATGCTGCTGCTAACGGGGTGTGGGGACGATACGATTTCCGCCTTGAAGCCAAGGGGTCCGGTGGCCAGAGATCAGATGTTCCTGATGGAACTCAGCTTCGGGATCATGATTGCGGTCGTCGTTGTCGTGTTTGCGATTTATTTGTATGTCTTGGTTCGTTTTAGAAAGAAAAAAGGCGAGAAAGACATCATTCCGAAACAAGTGGAAGGCAGCCATACGCTGGAGATCATTTGGACGGTTATTCCGATTATCCTGCTCCTGGTTCTGGCGGTGCCGACGGTTCAATACACCTTCAAGGTGTTGGAGGACCACCGTGAAAACAAGGATGCGCTTACGGTCAAAGTAACGGCTCATGCTTTCTGGTGGCAGTTTGAATATCCGTCGCTGGGCATTTCCACGGCACAGGATCTGGTTATTCCAACGGGTAAGAAAATCGCTTTCGAACTAACTGCTTCCGATGTGAAACACTCCTTCTGGGTTCCTTCGCTCGGCGGTAAGATGGACACGAACCCGGGCTTGACGAACGTTTATTACTTGGAAGCCGACGATGCGGATACATTCTTGGGTAAATGTGCGGAGCTTTGCGGTGCGTCCCACTCCTTGATGGATTTCAAAGTCAAGTCGATGGAACCGGCTCAGTTCGATCAATGGGTTGCGAAGATGAAAGCGCCGGCGGCAATTCCTGCAGACGCCAAAGCCGGAGAGCAGATCTTTAAAGACAACTGCTTGTCCTGTCACGCGGTCAACGCGCAAGGGCTCGGCGCAGGACCGAACTTGAACGGTTTCGCTTCACGCGAGAAAATAGCCGGCATTATGCCGCATAACGAAGAGAGCTTGAAGCAATGGATCGCAGATCCCCAATCGGTGAAGCCGGGTGCGAAGATGCCTGCGTTTTCCGAAGGCGCGCCGAATGTAGCTAAAGCGCTTAAGGATCAAGAGATCAACGACTTGGTTAAATATTTGAATTCGCTGAAGTTGCCTCAGTAAACGAGCATCAGGGAAAAAGGAGGTTAAATACGTGGCTCACGCACACAAGGTAAAACGGCACACCGGTCTGATGGACTGGCTGACGACGGTTGACCATAAAAAGATCGGTGTTCTGTATATGATCGCCGGCGGAATTTTCTTCTTACTGGGCGGAATCGAAGCGATTTTGATTCGTATTCAGTTGCTTTATCCGGATCAAAAGATTTTTATCGGCGATACGTTCAACCAATTAACAACCATGCATGGTACGACCATGATTTTCTTGGCGGCGATGCCGGTCATCTTCGCCTTTATGAATGCCATCGTTCCTTTGCAGATTGGGGCCCGGGACGTTGCGTTCCCGTTCGTAAACGCACTTGGTTTGTGGCTTTTCGTCTTCGGGGGCTTATTGCTCAATACGTCTTGGTTTTTGGGCGGCGCACCTGCCGCCGGCTGGACGGCTTACCCGCCGCTCTCCGGTATTGTAGATGCTACGGGGGCATTCAAGGGCGTTGACTTCTACGTGCTCGGTCTTCAGATTGCCGGTATCGGTACGCTGATCGGGGGGATCAACTTCCTGGTTACGATCATTAATATGCGTGCCCCGGGCATGACCTATATGAGAATGCCGATGTTCACTTGGGCATCGTTCATTACATCGTTGCTGATTTTGTTCGCTTTCCCTGCCATTACGGTCGGTCTTGTAGAATTGATGTTCGACCGGATTTTTGGCGGTGCTTTCTTTGATGTTGCGAAGGGCGGTAATCCGATTCTCTGGGAGCACATCTTCTGGATCTTCGGTCACCCTGAGGTTTATATCTTGATTTTGCCGGCTTTCGGTATTATTTCCGAGATCGTAGCTACATTCTCGCGTAAGCGTTTGTTCGGATACAGCTCCATGGTATTCGCAACGGCTTTGATCGGATTCCTGGGCTTCATGGTTTGGGCGCATCACATGTTTACAACGGGTATTGGCCCTGTCGGGGATGCCATATTCGGGGTTGCGACGATGGCGATCGCGATTCCGACCGGCGTCAAAATCTTTAACTGGCTGTTTACGCTGTGGGGCGGTCAAATTCGCTTTACAACAGCTAACATGTTCGCCACTTCGTTTATTCCGACGTTCACCATGGGTGGCGTAACGGGCGTTATGCTCGCCGTACCGGCGGCTGACTTCCAGTACCACGACACGTATTTCGTCGTTGCGCATTTCCACTACGTTATCGTAGGGGGCTTGGTTTTGGGCTTGTTCGCGGCTTCGTACTACTGGTGGCCGAAGATGTTTGGCCGCTTGTTGAACGAAACGCTGGGCAAAATCCACTTCTGGACATTTTTCATCGGCTTCCATATGACGTTCTTCCCGCAGCATTTCCTCGGCTTGATGGGGATGCCGCGCCGGGTGTTTACATTCCAGCCGGGCGTTGGCTTGGAACAAGGTAACTTTATCAGTACGATTGGCGCTTTCTTGATGGGTATCGGTATGATCGTGTTCCTGATCAATATCGCGGCTACTGCCAGAAAACCGATGAATGCAGGGTCAGACCCTTGGGATGCTCGTACGCTCGAGTGGACGATTCCGTCCCCGGCACCGGAATACAACTTCAAACAAACGCCTCTCGTACGCGGTTACGATGCGTTCTGGAAAGAGAAAATGGCGGGCAACAAAGAGATGACGCCGGCCGAGCCGCTGGGCTCGATTCATATGCCGTCGCCTTCGATTCTGCCTTTCCTGATGTCGCTCGGCTTGTTTATCGCCGGTTATGGCTTTATGTACCACATTTATATTGTAAGTATTCTCGGTATCGGGTTTACGCTCATATGTATGTTCTTCCGTTCCGTCTATGACGATCACGGCTTCCATATCGAGCCCGAAGAGTTAAACGATAAGGGGGTTAAGGCATGAGTGCAGCACATCATGAAGTAGGCGGTGCCCTGCCACCTCACGCGGAAACAGCAACCTTGGAAGGTAAGAATAAAGTTTTGGGCTTTTGGTTGTTCCTTGGCGGCGAATGCGTACTGTTCGGTACGTTGTTCGCTTCCTTCATCGCCCTCCGGAATCAAGTGCCGGACGGTCCGACGGCTCAGCATTTGTTCACGATGGATCTTGTTGCGATTTCAACGTTCATCCTGCTGACGAGCTCGTTGACCAGCGTATTTGCCACGATGGCGCTTCACCGCAATCAGTTCAAGAAGCTGCAAGCGTGGATGGCAGTAACCGTATTGCTCGGTCTGGCGTTCTTGGGTCTTGAAATTTACGAGTTTGTTCACTACGTGCACGAAGGCCACACGTTCTCGAAGAGCGCCTTCGCTACTTCGTTCTATACGTTGGTAGGGTTTCATGGAGCGCACGTTGCCTTCGGTGTGCTTTGGATTACCTTGTTGATTATTTCCGGGTTCAAAAAAGGTTTAACCGTGGTTACGGCGCCTAAGTATTACGTAGCCGGTTTGTACTGGCACTTTATCGACGTCGTTTGGGTATTCATCTTCACGGTCGTATACCTCCTCGGAAAGGTGGGTCCATAAGATGAGTAATCAGCACCAATCATCTTCGGCTGGAGATCATCGTCACCGTTTGGAAGGACCTCGAAACCATTACATTTCGTACATTGTTTCGATCGTGTTGACCATGCTGGCTTTCGCCGTAGTTCTGTACGGCGGTTTGGATCGCACGTTTATTATCTTCTTCCTTGTTGGTTTGGCCGTTGTCCAGGTCATTTTCCAGCTTGCTTATTGGATGCACATGAAGGATCGGGGCCACTTTTTCCCGATCATCGGGTTAGCATTCGGAACGTTTGTTGCACTTACAGCTGTTGCGGCCGGTGTTTACTGGCTCTGGTGGTAAGATAGAAGAGAGGCGGCTTGTCATTATTGAAAGCCCCTCTTTTTTAAAATACTTTGGGAAAAAATTCACGAATCAGACACAGACTCGAATTTGGGGCTACGCCCGAAAGGAGTTAACCGATATGGATTCCACTGTTTCCCATTCAGGACATGGAGCAGCGGGAACGTTTGCCGAGTTGTGGAGCCCAGGCCTGCTCCTGCTGCTGCTTGTTGTCGGTGTGTTGTATACGTTATGCGTTAACGCTTGGCGGCATCGGTTTGCGGACAGCGAACCCGTACCCCTCAAGCTGCAGCTGTACGGTTGGCTTGGTTTAATCCTATGGTATGCCGCGGAAGGAAGCCCGCTGGCCTATTACGGGCATCACTATTTTTTCAGTGTGCACATGTTTCAGCAGTCCATCTTGTATTTAATTATGCCGCCGCTCCTGCTGCTCGGCTTGCCGGGATGGCTTATGCGCTCCGCGATCCAAGGGGAAACGGCTAAGCGTGTCGTGTATATAATGACCAATCCCGTGCTTGCGTTGTTTTTGTTCAACTTTATTTTTTCGGTTTATCATATCCCGGTCGTGATGGATTGGTTGATGACTCATCCTACGATTCTCACGCTCTATAAGGCGGTCTTCTTGCTGTCGGCGTTTATGCTCTGGTTTCCTGTGTTTTGCCCGATGCCCGAGTACAGCCGGATGTCCGAGCTGAAGAGAATGGCGTACATTTTCATCAATGGGGTGCTGCTAACGCCCGCTTGTGCGCTCATTATTTTCGCCAAAGACCCGATGTACGCGATGTATTCGGCTGTGCCCGAGTATCATCTGCTGCTCCCGATGCTCGACGATCAGCAGTTGGGCGGAGTCATCATGAAAATCGTCCAGGAAATCGTTTACGGCATGGCACTCGGCTACACGTTCTACCGTTGGTACCGAAGGGAACGTAAACGCGAGGATGAGGAAGAGTTTGCGGACGATGATTATTATCCGGCGTCAGGGAATGTGAACCGAGCCTAAGCTATATCGAATAGATTGAGTTGCGAATGGTGGTGGACTAGTTTATGAAGCTTTCCGTTTTGCTGCCTACGATCAGTACGAGCTTTATCGTCATAAGCGCGATATTCGTTGCATTCGGATGGTATCATATTGTTAAGGGCAACCGGGATACGCATAAGAAGCTGATGTTGTGGGGCGCGGGCTTCGCGCTTGCCTTCTTTCTGATTTATGCGAGCCGCACGATTTTTGTCGGCAACACAAGCTTCGGCGGTCCGGAAGAGCTGAAGCTGGCGTATCATTTATTTTTGTTCTTCCATATAGCGCTGGCTACCGCTGCGGGCGTTTTCGGTATCGTAACGCTGCTGCATGCGTTTAATGAGCGTTTTGCCAAACATAAGAAAATCGGGCGCTGGACAGCCGTTATGTGGCTGTTGACTGCACCGACGGGCGTCGCGGTGTACACGCTGCTGTATGTGTTGTATCCGGGCGGCGAAACGAAACCGATGATCGATGCAATCTTCGGGCTATAAGCAGAAAGAAAGAAGACCTTCCTCAAGGGCAAT
>NZ_VIDW01000084.1:0-6842 GCF_006519665.1 Paenibacillus sp. tmac-D7
TGACATCGTCATAGATGGTTAATTGGCCGGAGTAGGCGGCGTAGGGGGAATGAAACATGATCTGCTGCGTGCTTTCATTCCAGCTTCCTTCAATCGGAATCGGCGTTCCGCGAAATTGGATGGTGCCTTGAATTTGTTGGTCCGGCAAAACACGCATCACGAGTTTGCCCCACACAACCGGTCTTCCGGCGACAGATGCATGAACTCCCCATATGGAAAAGGGAGGTAAACTCTTTGTACTTGTTTGAGCCGCAACGGACATGATTCATCACTCCTCAAAGTTGGATCACGTCATTATATGCGTCATCGGCAAAAATGCCAGTCACTGGGCATGAATTGTTTACAGATAACCGAACATGATCAAGTAAAAGAAGTGGACCCCTTATATTGGTTGATTCTTAATGCAGACAGGTTTCGAACAGAATTGTTTCAACCCATCCCAGTTGCCCCAGATGCAATTTTTACATCGATTCGGTTGTCTTGGGGTAGAGATAGTCCGGTTTTCAACGCTTGTACTGAATGTAGGTGACATGCAGGTATCCGCCTTTCCAAATTTATGCAAACAGCATTTAAGTTGTCCAGAAACGAATTATCCTATTCCGCCAAGCAGTAATCCGCATCGTGAAAGTTCCGCTTGGATTCGATCCCATCTACCCTTGTCCCCTGCATACAAATATCAAAGACCGGAGCTGCCCATTTTGGGCAACAGCCGGCCTTTTGGTGGTCCTATTTCTCATGATAAGTTGTCTTCGAATGATACAATGATTTTTCCAACTAACGCACGGAGCAAGTCGGACATTTGTTTAATCGGAATGCGGTTTGCAGCATTTCCTCGCTCTTCGCCGGTTGCCCCTCTGTCATGGCCGCCACCTCCTCGGGACAAAACGAAGTATGAATCGGTTCGTTTAAAAAAACTTCCGGCATTCTACCTATGGCTCGAATCGCAAACATTTTCCACGCACTGATTCTCCCAGTTGTTGCAGAAGTCCTCATATACTTGCTCTACTCCACAGTCGGATATCATGTGCCTGGCCAAAAAGTCGTACCAGAACTGGTCGAAAGACAAGGGCATCCGGGTTCCATATTGGGAACGAAGGGTTAAATAACGGTCCCAGATTTTGATTCGGAATGCTGCCAATTCATCACATCGCTCCATGTCGGTTCGCCTTTAAGCGGCGCTGGTGCCGCTGGGTATTTCTGACGTTTTCGCTCTTTCTTCGGCCATCTTTTGAAATTGTTTCGCTCTTTCCAGATGAAAGGCACGCAATTGGTCTTGATACTGAGCCATTTTCACGTGCCAGTCGTACATTTGCCTGACATAAGCGGCGTGGTCATGCGTATACATGGGCATTTCCTGTTTGATAAACTGCATTCGAAACCATTCCTCCTTGGTAGGTGAGTTTTGATGAACTTACAACACCAGTCTATGGCAGATGCATAGAAGTGAACAACGGCATCCGCCCGGTTTCTGGTCATTTTTATCGGGTTGGTTGTCTATATGAGGCGGAAACACAGCCTTTTGGGGATACCGAAAAGCTCTGCTTTTCTTCAACTTAGTTATACCATTCTTTTTCATAAATGAGTCTAATTCACCTTCATAAACATGCATTCACCACTTATCTGCGATCCGCTTGAGACGCCTGCTACGAAGCCTCGGCGCTCTGCCGTGAAGCTGTTGATGTCTCAGGTACTCGGCGGTACCTGGCTACTGGATCAGTTTTGGAAGGAGTTTTTGGAGTTCGGCATCGATTAGGCCTTCATAAGCGCTTGGCGGACCGGGAATTCCGAAGTGACGGTAGAACGCGCCATTTTACCATGGTGGCCAATCATGTGCTTGATCCCGGCAGCAAGCTGGCAGCCGAAGACTGGGTGGATCGTGAAGTTGTCATTCCACAACTGTCGTCCTTCGATGTGCAGCACGGCTATCGGGCGATGGACTTCCTGCTGGAATCCGACGAGCTTATTCAGCGTGAAGTGTTCCACAGCGTGGCCGGCCTGTTGGAAGTCGACTTGTCGCAAGTCGTCATCGGTTTCGCGGTCACCCGCGGCGAGTATTCCGAT
Source organism: Paenibacillus sp. tmac-D7 (assembly GCF_006519665.1). Taxonomy (NCBI): domain Bacteria; kingdom Bacillati; phylum Bacillota; class Bacilli; order Caryophanales; family Paenibacillaceae; genus Paenibacillus; species Paenibacillus sp. tmac-D7. Next base: position 2,062 of record NZ_VIDW01000084.1, read on the forward strand.
TCACTGCCGGGTATGGCCCGGCTTCAGGGAATCGTGGCATTACATTTGTAAGAAAAAGGAATCCATATGCAAATGCAAAATAAGTCTGCCCTTTACGCCATGGGTTGGATACATAAATTGTTAAATTTAGCGGCATTAAGGAGATACTAAATTACAAATGATTTATGAATACGTCAATGGATGCGATAACATGCGATAACAAGTCGAATAGAAAATATAGCATACCATAAGGTTAAGCAGTAAACATTTCAAGATTGTATTGGAAGCTGCCAAAAAGCGTGAACAGGAATTTCTTGCACCGTCTTTTTATTTTACCAACTCCCTGCCAACCTCCTCGTTTTCCATCCCGTAAAATATTTTTCTCGAAATCTTGCAACCGGAGTCCGATTTTATCCCGAAAACGTAGCGGATAGTAGAGGGATAAATGTCGCCCTCATCGCTCCTTAACAACCAAATACAATCTTATCCGGTACGTTCCCCGCATGGCCATGAAGGATAGCCACGTTGCAGGCGCGCCACGACCATTTTGTCGATTCTTGTTTTTGTATGCCTTGTTAGCAGAACCGATGGAATGCGAGCGATTTTGCCATGCAATCAATGAATGGCGGTACCATTTAAGGCGAAGACCCATACGGAGGGATAATGATACTTCCGCCCAGCCATAGCTCATCGCAATGGGGGCGGCTTGCAGCGATCCTGGAAGAGGCTGACGCCTATGAGTACAGTTAACCACTGTCCGCTGGATAAGACTTTTAGGTATGCAACCAAAACAGAGGCGGAAACAGAGATGCGCATAAGTGAAATTTTTCGGGTGCGCATCTCTGCTTTTCAGCATGTCTGAATGATCGGGAGGTCGGGTATGAACTCAAAGCTGATCAGATATAGCATGCAAATTGCGATGATTAAACAGTTATTGAATCTCTCTTTAATCACTGAAAGTGAGTTCCATCAGATCAAGGGCAAAACCATGAGAGAGTACGGCATCATTTCGGACCTGACTTCATAATTTGCACATTTGTCGGTCCGCCCAACTCTTATTATACTGATGGCGAGTTAATAAGAATGGAGGATGAGGCTATGGCGCTTGAAGTGGAAGTGATTAAAGCTAGCCGAAAAATAGCTGATCGAAACGGCGGGAAATCGTCGGATGTTCTCCGTGTTGCCCCATATGCCCGAGTAAGCACCGACTCCGAGGAGCAGTTGAACAGCTACAAGTCGCAGGTCGCTTATTATACAGATCTCGTGAGCAAGCGCAGCGACTGGGTGTTGGTTGATATGTATGCGGACGAAGCGATTACCGGCACACAGGTGACGAAGCGCGAGGATTTCCAGCGCATGATTAACGACTGCATGGACGGAAAAATCGACATGGTCATCACGAAGTCCATCTCCCGTTTTGCCAGAAACACGCTCGATACGCTGAAGTACGTCCGTATGCTAAAGGATAAGGGCGTTGCTGTATTTTTTGAAGACGAGAATATCAATACGCTGACGATGGACGGCGAGTTGTTGCTTGTCATATTGAGTTCCGTAGCGCAGCAGGAAGTCGAAAATATCTCAGCTAACGTCAAAAAGGGCTTGAAGATGAAAATGAAGCGCGGCGAGTTGGTCGGCTTCCAAAGCTGCTTGGGGTACGATTACGATCCGAGCACGAAGAAGATTTCCATCAACCAGGAAGAAGCGGAGCTTGTTCGCTATATTTTTCAGCGCTACGTTGATGGCATGGGCGCATACGTTATTGCTAAGGAATTAACCGAGGCAGGACATAAGACCAAGTATGGAAGAATTGAATGGCAGGATACGAGCATTCTTGGTATCATCAAAAATGAGAAATACAAAGGCGACTTGCTACAGGGAAAGACCTTTACCCTCGATCCCATATCCAAGAGAAGACTTGAGAATTATGGCGAGGAAGATCAGTTTTATGTCAAAAATCACCACGAGCCGATCATCAGCGAAGAAGTCTTTGAGCGGGCGCAGGCTATCCTGCATAGAAGGGGCGAGAATCGCCGTCGCGGAATGAAAGGCAAACGTGACAAATACAGCAGGAAATTTGCATTCAGCAGCATGCTGGAATGTGCGTTTTGTAAAAGCAATTTCTCGCGGCGGAGCTGGCACAGCGGAACTCCACACGAAAAGTCAGTTTGGCAGTGCGTCACCTCTACCAAAAAGGGAAAGAAGCTCTGTCCTCACAGCAAAGGCTTGGATGAGAAAATAATTGAGGACGCCTTTGTGGAGTCGTACAAATTGGTATGCCGCAATCATACGGACATTATTGATGAGCTGATGAAAAGAATGGAAGCTGTGTTCAGCGACCAGAATAGTCAAAGACGGCTGAATAAATTGATCACCGACATTCAGGCATTGGAGCAAAAACGCTGCAACTGATCGATCTGTGCTTGGATGAAAAAATCGACCGGGCAACTTACGAGCAGAAATATGCGGAGCTGGACGCTTCGTTGTCGGGATTACTTGAAGAGAAGTCTCAGTTGGAGCAATCCGCACAAGAAGAAATCGATACGGGCAAGCGGCTGGAGCATTTTCGCAAGGTGCTTCGCACGAACGAGCTCTTGCCATCGTTTGATCGCAGCGTATTTGAAAGTATTGTTGATAAAATCATCATCGGCACGAACGCCGATCCAGAGCAACCTAATCCATACAAGCTGACCTTCGTATACAAAACCGGTTTTCATAACAGCGTTCAAGGCAAAACGTGCAGTCCATTTCAAAAAAAGTCGCTGAAAAATGAAGGGAGTGAATTGTGTCCCTATTCCGAGCACGACACACGTAGAATCAGTAGCCTTGTTGGTGAGAGATGGTACAGATCACTGAGATAGCAGTGGTGGAGCGGGTTTGGGGAGTAGTACAGATTTGATAGGAATGTAAAACAGAGGCACGAAATTAATAGAGTTGACTGTTTGTTGACGAAAGAAATAGATTTATTTTTTGACAACACCTGATGCTTAAATCGGGTGTTTTTGTTTGTTAGGTAGTAACTCGGTGGAAGAAAACAATGAACCATTGAGACAAATAATCACTATTACGTGACCTTAGTAGGATCACTCGAGAATCCCTTGGGAGATTTTTGTTATATTTTGGAGGAATGCATGATTATTCGTAGAAGATATCATACATTGTTTTTTTATGGGTAGTACTCTCTACGGAAAATAAAAAAAAGCCTTCAGCATTATCACCATTAACAATGAATTTCGAAGAAAACGCTCCTATATTTTCTTATTTTATGAGGTCTTACTTTTTTGTCTCCAGTAATGGGGATAGTGACTTTACTGTTTTCTTATGTTATTTTTACTACTTTGAATATACAAGAAATTGGTGAAATATCGGTTATCTCATATGCAGGCGGACCTTTTTTTCTATTTCTCAGTATGGCTAGATACGAGAAAAGAAAATATAACAATTTTATGGAAATATAACTCCACCTTTCTTGAAAGGATTGAAATAATTGATAAGACTACTTGGTGTCATTAATAGTGATAAGGTAAATAAACAAAATGTTAAGTTTACTGTGAGTTCATTAGAATCAGCTTATAGAGATACGTGGAATACTGGGGTACCATCATTTCTTAATCACGACCATGAGAAGCCTATAGCTTGGTCAACAATAGCTGCCTTACATTTTGAGCCTGGCATGGTCAGAACTGCAAACCTTACTCATGTACCTGAAAATAATGTAGAAGTAGAAATTATAAATACGAAAATTAAAGAGTATTATCATGATAAGGTCTCGAACTTTATTTCCCCATACCGAGATAAACTTCTTAATAGAGTAAAAACAGCAGTTACGGAAAACTATAAATTTAATGCGACTGAATCGGCGTCTATTATAGACAAAGATTTAGCATTAAGAATTTTCCCGGAAATTTTTGAAACTGATGATAAAAACGGTTTGATAGACGTTTCCAAGCTAAATCCAATAGCTCCTGGGATCTTTGAGCATAGTGGGTTACTACTATATGCGAGTCCATTATTTAGAAGATCATTTTCACGCTTAAACACGTTAAATACCCCATTTTTAAGACGTTTTTTTGAGTTAAGCACAAAACCCGGTCTAATCACTAGGCTTGCCCTTGATAAAGATATGTTAGGGCTTCCGGAATCGTTACATGAGGTATTTGAATTTCAATATTGGTGGGGACCCAAATTTACTGACAAACTTGAGGATATACCATATGGTGTCACTTGTCATAAGAGCGAAGAAAAACATGAATTTTTTACTGATATTGATAGGACTGAATTTTGGTGGCATAGTCAAGATGGGAAACAAACATTTGAATGTGAGGAGGTTATCCAACGTCCAAGTTTGGGAATTAGTGATTCTGCTTATGGTTGTAGGTATGTTCACAGTATGATTGATCCAGCTTCAAATGAACCATTTCACTTAGATGGAGCTATAAGGTTTTACACGGAGGAAAAAATTTTAAATCGTTGGGATGTTGATATAAGCAATTCTGGCAAAGATACTGACTATAATAAGATTTGGCGACTTGATGGCAGCATCAATGTTTCTGAATGGAAAGAACTTATTTCCCATTATTACAGGGATAATATGTTAGTTGGAGAATACTTGGGTGGTATTGATGATAAGAAAGATTTTAAACCAGAACTACTTGAAGCCGATTCGGACAAAGTTCCTATATCTGAGTAAGTTCCATGTCATATGGAAAAAGGTGAGGGTGTACGTATCTCCTTATCTTATAAAACCAAAGATAAGGTTGAGCAATCTGGAAGAAAAATTAGAGCAACCAACTCCATCTTTATTA
>NZ_VIDW01000085.1:0-6187 GCF_006519665.1 Paenibacillus sp. tmac-D7
AGATCTAAGGTACCGACGCGGGTGTCCCATTCACGAGTCCGAAACCCGTTGCGCTGAGTCGTTCGTTCCCCGCTGCGTTCGTAGCGATCCGCCCCAATCTGCTGGGTGACTTCCGCCTCCACCAGGGCTTGCGCCAATAGCTGCAATCCTTCTTTCAAAAAGTCTACATCTTGATCCATTCCACTCTTGCGCAACAGCTCCAAAAGTGACATTCTGTTGATAGAAGTCACGATGGATTCCTCCTTCTAAAGTTGATTGGCGTCACTTTAGTAGAAATCACATCGTGGCTTCCTTTGTCAATATGGAGCCTTTAAATTTACACCACTACTTGAGACTATAACCAAGCAAGAGCGACTGTATATCGGCGGAAGACCAATTCCCGGCTTTTCCTTGGATCATAAGCAGCATCCCGTCAGCGATGAGCAGATCCTTTTTCGTTGCCCGTGACATCCCCCTCCTCTTCCTTTGGCAAGTATTTTTAATAGTTACATAAAGAAAGATAGTATAAACTCAGAATGAGAATTCTATATTGCGATTTTTGTTGTCATTCTGAACCAATTAATAATTTTATGGTCGAACGATAATGATTTCACTTGCATCTAGTCCTTCTTTAACATAAAGCTCTGGCGTATTTTCCTCTGGAATATCTTCCAACATAAGAGCTGCCCTTGCTTGTTCAAACGCTGTTTTGAGTGATCGACCAAACCCAATGGACGAATAGAATTGTGCAGCAAAGACCCTTGCTGCCTCATCCCCTATTGAAGTATTCATACCAATCGCTGCATCAACATGCTCTATCACTGCCTGTGCTTGTCCATAAGAAAAACATGTATTGAAAAATACTAGCCTGATTGTATCTGAAGAACTCATCATCGTCTGAACAATTGCTTCTTTTGAAACCAATTTTGCCTTACCCTGAGGATTTTGGAAAACTATTTCGTCTTCATCTGAGCCATGACCACTGAAATGTATTATTGTAGGGTTCTCCTCATTAATTGCTTGCAATACATCTTGCGGTCTAACCGCCCACTTTGTAACAAAAGAAACCGAATCCCTATGTTCCGATTTTCTTATCATCTCTCCAATCTCTCTCGCTTCTTCATCCAATCTCAACGGTGGCACATTAATAGGATTGGATGCCATAAAGAGAACCGATATTTTTTCAGGTATGCTTTGTAATTGCAATAATGTTTGCTGTGTTTGCAAATGCAATTCACTATGCTGCCCAAGTGTATCATCCACCCTTTTCATTTGTCTTTCCGCCTCCTGCAACCTTATCTTTCCTTCACGTTCCTCTGCTTGTATCAACTTACGTTCCTCATCAGCAATCTCTTTATTCTTTTTGGCAATTTTGCCGTCTATTTCCGCTAACCTCTTCTCTATACTAGCTAAAGCTTTTTCTGCACGATCTATCTCTCCAGATTTAGACTTTAAAGTTGACAATGATTTTGTTCGAGAAATAGCCTGTTTTGCTGATAGTATTTTCTTTGTATGGCTTGATATTTTCTTCGCTTCATTAGCTCTATCCGATAGGAGTTTTGCTACGTCTTTCTTTTTTCGCATAATATTACTTCTGTATGTATCTATAGTTGCCATATTTTATTAATCATCCCCTTCCCTTAATCTACAAAGATATCAAAACCTAATAGCTTTATGATGATCTTCTCCCTTATGTTAGCTGCCTATAAAGTATTTCACAAACGTTGCTATGAGCTTGGTAGAGCCTCCTCCATTATATCGTTAATACTGACCTAATTTGGAATATCCATCAACTAACTTTAATAATTCCTTACAGCTTTAATTATCACTGATCCCATTAGTCTGGGGTTAGTAATCCGATAGTTTATCACATTCATCCTTTAAAGCGCATTCAGCCAAATTGAATTACGAAAGGGGTACCGCAGTCAGCTTTCAACTGACTGCGGTACCCTTTGAATGTTCCAGCTTTTTCAGATCTCCTATTTTGTACTGAAATTAAACAACTATTTTTCTTTTGGATTAATTCAGAATACGAACAGACGATTTCACAGATCCTCTATAACCACCTAAATCGACTGCCACATGCCAATGACCTGTGTGAGGGACATTAATTCTGACTGGTGATCTTGTAAAATGACCGCCATAGTATTTATACTGCCTACCATTACGATAATTATTAAAATTAGAGCTATCAAGTAGGAGAACATTTGCAGCATTCCCGGAAAGCGTTACTTCAACAGTCGCTCCGCCATTAAGTGTTCCTAAATCATAATGTGTAAAATTCATTTTCCATCCGCCCTTCAATAAGTAATCTATCTAACAATAGAATCTCTTAATTCAGTATAAATTGTCAATATTTGTTTCATTATTCTCGAAAAATCTCTTCGGAATTCTATCGGTATACGGTTGTATACACTCTCACTAGGGACAGATTTGGCTGCAACTCACGGTATATTATCCAGAACGCATTCATGGACGCTAAAAGCGGCTTTACTTGGAGGGGGGGCATGATAGGCTGGATGCCGGTGCGAATAGTCTTTAGCTATTCACCCATTCGCAAGGACAACATGCCTGCCGGAGGTTCCAAATTAAGCCGCGGCTCACTTACTAGACTCGGAAAAGGGAGAGTACACAAAAAAATATTGACACGTACTCTCCTATAAGCCTCCTAGCTTACGATAGTGTAGATATCTACTTACCAACACTACCATTTATAGAAGTTTATAATATAAAACCACATGGTAACTTAATTGAGTTCAATTTATTCACTTATATATAAAGGGTCTGTCCAGTATTTTGTGTAAACCCTCTTGAAGCAAAATACTAACGCAAATAATGACCGATCCGGTCGGGGAAGAAAACAGACAGCTGGAGGAGCATTTGTCCCCAGTTCTGCACACGTCCCGTCCATTTGCGGGTAACGTCCATTGTCGCCAGGTACAGCATCTTAAGCAGGGCTTCATCGGTTGGGAAAATACTCTTTCCCTTGGTTACCTTACGAAGCTGTCTGTGGTAGCTTTCGATCATATTGGTCGTGTAGATAAGTTTACTTTTACATGGAGGGGTGGGCATGGTAGGTTGCTAGCCTCGCGATGCTTGCTTCCCTACATCGCCCTATCGCGAGAAATCATGCCCGCAGAGGCTCCGTGTCAAGGGCGGCTACGACGTAAAATCAATAAAAAACTACGCATTCGCTAGAATAAGGGTATAAGACTCTAAATTTGCGGGGTTAAACCGATAGAGTCTGTAAAATATTCTGTGTAAACTCTCAAACCGAAAATATAATACAATAAGAAAAAGGCTGGTTTGAGAGGATGGCACCTATGGCTAGATTCAGTAAGGAACAAGTGAGGCGTTTGTAAAGGAGAACAACCTCAAGACGATGGACGACGTGCAGTCTGCCCTGAAAGAGCTGTTTGCAGAGACATTGCAGTCCATGCTGGAAGCTGAGCTCGATACAGAGCTTGGTTATGAAAAGCATGATGTGAAGAGCAAAACAACGACTAACAGCCGCAACGGCAAGTCTAAAAAGACCGTTACGAGCGAATATGGCGACGTGGAGATTAACATGCCACGTGACCGTAATGGTGAATTTGAGCTTGTTATCGTCAAGAAGCATCAGTCCACTGTGACCGGCATTGAGGACCAAATCATCGCCATGTACGCTAAGGGTGTCAGCACACGGGATATTCAGGATCATCTTAACCATCTGTACGGAATTGACGTCTCGCCAACGATGATCTCGAATGTGACAAACAAAATTGTCCCTCTCATTAAAGAATGGCAGAATCGGCCGCTGCAAAGTATTTATGCCGTCGTCTTTATGGACGCGATTCACTACAAAGTAAAGCAAGATGGCGCCATTGTGAACAAGGCTGCCTACATGGTCATCGGCATTGATTTAGACGGAAATAAAGACGTGCTGGGCATGTGGATTGGTGAGAACGAGTCCTCGAAGTTCTGGCTTAGCGTTTTGAACGACCTGCGTAATCGTGGCGTTCAAGACATTCTCATCACTTGTGTGGATAATCTGACGGGCTTCTCCCAGGCCATTTCCGCCTGCTATCCGAACACGGGGATCCAAAAGTGCATCATCCACCAAATCCGCAACTCTACCCGTTACGTCTCTTACAAGGATTTAAAGAAGGTAACGGCTGATCTGAAGCCGATTTACAAGGCGACAACCGAAGAAGCTGCCTGGTTAGAGTTGGATCGCTTTGAGGAGATCTGGGGTAGCAAATACCCCCTTATTATCCGCTCCTGGCGCAATAATTGTGACGAACTCTCTACCTTTTTCAAGTATCCCCCAGAGATTCGTAAACTTATCTACAGCTACACCTTAATCACGAGCGGCTTTACGGTTTGTTGAAGAACAGCTTGAAAAAATTCCTCTGGGGATAGATCATATAAACTGCCATGTATTCGTCGCTGATTGTAAAACAAGAGGTAATTGGAAACGACATGGTATGCATCTTGGTAACTCTCAAACTCATGCCTGGAGAGACAGTCTTGTTCCAAGATGGCGTGAAAAGCCTCAATGTGAGCATTTTTATTCGGTGTTTTCGGCGGAATCCGTTCATGTTCCATGTTAATGATCAATCCATACTGCCGTTTGAGGCATACGGTTAATTTTCGATAACCGTACGTTGACTCTTCCCCAGCAATAAGCTCCATTAGCCATTCTTTGATTTGCTCGTCACTGATAGGGCGTTGTTGTTGGTTAAAGGAAAACCCTGGGAATGGACGTCTACAATGAACCCATAGGGTGAGACACAGGGAGGCGATAAATAAGTTATACTGAAGCCATGGAGAAACGAAACCGATATACCGCAGAGTTTAAGACGAAGGTCGTCCTGGAAGTGCTGAGAGAAGAGCAGACGGTGAATGAGATCGCAGGGAAGTACGAACTCAGCCCAGTCATGTTGAGCCGGTGGAAGGCAGAGTTTCTGGAGCGAGCCTCCATGGTGTTCGGCCGGGAAACAAAGGAAGCCGAGAAGATCAAAAGGAACTATGAGGACAAGCAAGAGCAACTGGAGAAACTGGTCGGCCAACTGACGCTAGAAGTCAATTGGCTCAAAAAAAAAATCTGGTCTCTAAGACATCGACAAGAGATCGGCAAGCCATGGTGGAACGGGATAACCGGGAGATCAGCATCAAGCGCCAAGCAGAGTTGCTGGGGATCCATCGTACGAACGTGTATCGGCGGCGGGATGTGCGGCAGGAAGCGCCGGAGAACGTACAACTGATGCATGAGATCGACAAGTTGTACACGAAGCATCCGTATTTCGGCTATCGGCGGATGACAAGCAAATTGCGGGAACAGGGATGGGCCGTGAACCGCAAACGCATCCAGCGGCTGATGCGCCTGATGGGAATTGAAGTGATCTATCCGGGACCGAACTTAAGCAAACGATATCATGCCCAGTATATTCGGCCCTACCTTCTGCGCGGCTTGGCCATTGATCGTCCGAACCAGGTCTGGGGAATTGATATTACGTATTTGCGGATGGGCAAAGGCTTTATGTATCTCTTTGCGATTATCGACTGGTACAGCCGCAAAATCATCGATTACGAGCTCTCCAGCACATTGGAGAAGGCTTTCGTCCTGACGTGCCTGAAACGGGCGCTGGGGCGCTGTCAGCCCGAGATCATAAACAGCGATCAGGGCAGTCATTTTACGAATCCGGATTACTTGGATTTATTGGTGAAGCACCAGGTAAAAGTGTCTATGGATGGTAAGGGCCGAGCGCGAGACAACAGCCGTACGGAACGCTTCTTTCGTTCGCTCAAATACGAGGAGATCTATTTGAACGAGTACGAAGACCCTCGGGCGCTTCGTAAAGCCATTACGGCCTATCTACGCTTTTACCATACCCAGCGTCCGCACCAGTCGTTGGGTTATGCCAAGCCGGATGAAGTGTATGCGCGGACCGCTTGATCGCGTCCGCTCCCCCACTACAATCGAAGGAGGACATAACTTATTTTTTCCGAAATTGTGTCTTGACAACGGGGAGCATTACATTTTACCGTCAATTCCATGGCGTCTTGCGACCTGACTGGCATTTCCCACTTCAAGCGCCTCTTGGATGAGCTGCTGTTTAAATTCTATGCTGTAACTTTTTCTCTGCATCTTTCATCCCTCCACTTTACTTCATTCACATTCTAGTGGATTAAGAGAAAAGACTCAAAGGTAATTTCGGGGCTTTAG
>NZ_VIDW01000086.1:0-6144 GCF_006519665.1 Paenibacillus sp. tmac-D7
AAATGCACTCGTTCCAAAAACCATAAGAAGATTATTACTCGACATGTTTGGGAAGATAGCAAGGAATGGGTGCTTAGAATATCATTGGAAAACCCCGCAAGGTTAATCCAATGAATTCAAAGGGGTGTATTTTTTATGGCATACAAGGGACAAAACTTCAACAGTGTCCGGTATCAATAAAGCCGTGAGGTCCACAATAATTTTAATCCTTGTATTAAGCTTTGATCGGCCTCAAGTTTTACGCTTTTCAGATTTCTCATGTAAAATGGAGCGCAGCTCTTTGATCTCCTCTTCGGTCATCGATTGTTCTTCGATAAACTGAACCAGCATCGATTTCATCGTCCCGCCATAAATTCGTTTAAGAAAAGATTGCGTCTCGGCGCGTTGACATTCGCTTTGCGTGTATAGAGGAATAAAGGTATACACCCTTTGATCCTGGTTGACGCCGACTACCTGTTTTTTGACCAGACGATCCAACAGCGTACGAATCGTCTTAGGCTTCCAATCCGTTTTTTCCTGCAAGGAGCGGATGACCTCGTTAGCGGTTAGTGGAGCCTTTTCCCAAAGCACATTCATGACTTCCCATTCTGCTTCCGAAATTCCTGGCACTTGTTTAGACATCCCCGTCACCCTCATAAATTACATGTGTAGTTTACATGCTACCTTGGGAAATCTGCCGTGTCAATGCTCGGCGGACCCACCAAGATTCATGAATATATGCCTTTATCCCTCAAAATTTGTAATGTGATTTCCGCCGCCTTACTCCCGTTCGAGTGATCTTCATTTTGAATGTTCGTTGCAAAGAAGTAGGTATTGCCATTGTTCTCTACATACCCAACAAACCATCCGTTTATATTTTTATGATTGACAGCGCCCGTACCCGTCTTGCCGGAAAGATGCGCGCCATCCTTTTCTTCCAATTTTATCGCATCTTTCACGGTCTGGATATGTTTCTCCTGGAATCCGAATTGGTTTGTATACAATGCCTTCAAAACTTGTACCTGTTCCACCGGAGAAATTTTTAATGAAGATTCCAGCCAAAACGGCTCCGTTCCACCGGAAATGTCAGCATTCCCAAAGCGGAATTGTGTTATATAGGCCTGCAGTTTCGTCCGATCCACCCTGCTCTCCATAGCCTGGAAATACCAATTTACGGAGTTCTTCATCGCCGTAAACAAATTTTGATCCTTGTTCCATGCCTCATATGGATACATATCGCCATTCCATTCGATTTTGGAATTTTTGTCCGAAATGACGTTGGACTCCAGACCAATCAAAGCGCTGTACATTTTGTAAGTGGAATCCGGGGAAACCCGCCATGTGCTTTTCCGTTCGTTGTAAATACGATATTGATCGGCATGCAGATCGTACAATACAAAAGCGCCTTCATAACCGGAAAAATAGGAACTTAGATCCTCGTAAACGGTACGTTCGCCTGTAAAGGAATAGCGCTGATCGTCATCGCGGGCCATCGCGGAAACGAGCGGAATTTGACTTGAAACGAAGACGCCCGCAAGCAAAAAAACAGCGATGCTTTTGATTTTCAAACCCTTTGATTCAGCCTGAAATATTGCAATCGTTTCGATGCGTTTTTTGATTTGGCTTTTTGGACTGACGAGTTGACTTGCCAAAGCGAAATTCATAGACTGTGACGCTCTGTCCGCAAAGTTGATAATCGTATTGCCGTATTCGGCATAGCAATGGTCGTCCAATGATTGCAACACAGCAATATCGCAGGCGATTTCACGATCCAATCTCATTTTTTGAAATGCGATCCAAACCAGGGGGTTGAACCAATAGATGAGTTGAAACACGACGATGCCATAATTCGCTATGTTATCCTTATGTTTCAAGTGATTCAATTCGTGCAAAAAAATATATTTGATTTCATCCAGAGAAAGCCATTCGGTGAATCGGACTGGAAACACAAGATACGTCTTAAACAAACCAACCAGCATCGGAGATTTTACAAGCGGCGATTCCAAGACGATCAAATCTTTTTTCATATGCAGATGCTTTTTGCACCGCTCTAATAAGTCTAAAACTTCTTGATTGGATACGCGACGGGACATCTTTTTCATATTCCTGATTTTGAGCCAAGAATGCATGGTTAACATAGCAAAAGCGAACATCCCGGCAAACCAAACTACGGGCATAATGATCTGAAGAAATGCCGGAGCGGAACGATTGACGGAAATGGTAAAGTCCTGCAGCCAATTCGCATTTCCGGAGTCTTGGGCTCCTGAGCCGGTTGCAGAAACACCTATGCCATGGTATAGACTCCCGTCGAAACCGGCAAACACCGTTCCGAATTGAAAAAAATGACTCGGGATCAACGGAAGCGCTAATGCAACCATCAATAAGAACCATAAATTATAGTGCCATTTTGCAGTAAGCTGCTTTTGAAAGATTGCTTTAATCAGCATAATACCCGCGGTCGAAAAAAAAGAAACGACAATACTTATCACAAACATCGAAAAAAACATGCTGCCTGTCTCCCTCCTTCAACCTTTACAAAGGTACCTACTAATATCGCATTTCTTTATCGATTTATCAAACTAACTTTTCAATACAAGCCCTCCAGGTACTCTCGGAGAACAGGTGCCGTTTTTCTTACGACATAAGCGCTCCCTCCGCGATTCTGCACATCTTCGATCATAACCGCCATCAATATATCGGTTCGTACCGCATCATAAGCCACGAACCAGCCGTTTTCTTGACCTTTCTCCTCTTTGCTTCTTTTTAACTCCGCTGTACCGGTTTTCCCCGCAATCCGACGACCTTTTATATACGCTCCGTGTCCTGTTCCCCTTGGATTTTCGACAACCTCAAGCAGCATGCGGTTTACCGCTGCGGCCGTTTCCTGAGACAGAACCGGCTCTCCCCATGGTTTTCCCCGAGGCTCCTCGCCTTCCGTAAGCTCCATTACTGGCGTTATCAGTTCCCCTTCATTGATAAATGGGGTATAGGATAAGGCCAGGTGCAGCGGACTCATAGCGACTTCTCCTTGTCCGTAGGAGGAATCGGCCAACAGGATTTCACTGGTTATCCCGTTGTTCGATAAACTCGCCTGGGGAAACGGGTACGAAATCGGCAGGGGCTTTCCAAACCCGAATTTTTCTGCCTCCCTGCTGAAGTGGTCCACACCGATTTCGATTGCCTCTTGGGCCAAGTAAATATTGTCCGAGTTTACGATAGCGTCCGTAAGGCTCTCAACGGGAACATTTCTCACCCGTTTCACATAATAGCTGCCCCAGCTTTCATCTTTCGCCCACCGTAATCCATCGATGGTCTTGATCTCATGGACCGCGCTTACCCCAAGCTGTAATCCGATAGAAGCGGTGATCGGTTTAAATACGGAACCCGGTGCGTACAGTTTTGTAAATCGATTTAAAAGCGGCTTCTTGGGGTCTTCGTTCCACGAATTCCATTGTACCGAAGTTAATCCTTGAACAAACAGGTTCGGATCGTAGGCCGGACTGCTGACCAACGCCAAAATTTCGCCCGTCCGGGGGTGAATGGCGGCTCCCGTTCCCGCGTCTTCCTTTAGAGATCGATAAATCGAATCCTGCAGCAGCGCGTCGATCGTCGTATGGATATCCTCTCCGTTCACCGGCTCGACCTTGGCAAGCGTTTCTTTCACCCGCCCATCCGATTTGACAATCATGATTTGCACGCCGTCCCGTCCCCTTAGTCGATCCTCGTAAATCATCTCCATTCCCGCTTTCCCGACAACGTCGGCAGGACCGAACCGTATTTCCGGATGCTTTTCGATATCTTCGGAAGTGACTTGTCGGATATACCCGGTCAAATGAGCGGCAGCTTCTCCGTACGGGTATATCCTTGCACTTTTCTCTCTTTTGGTTACCCCCTGCAAATCGCTGAAATCAAGTTTACCCCGATCTCCCGTCACATTGACGATGGGTACGAAAGCATCATCCTTGACCCATGGAGCCGCGAGTTTTTCCTGAATAAACGATTCCGGAACCGCAATCCTCTCCGCGAGCTTGGCGATCATTTTCTCCTTCGCATCCCCCAGCTGGCCCGGAACGATTCCCAGCACTTCGATGCTTCCGTTTGCACCAAGCTTCCGGCCAAACCGGTCATAGATAACCCCCCTTTCCGCCTTCAGCGTACGAACGTTCACCCTATCTCCTTTTTCCATCGACGGGAATAGTAAGGATTCCTTCCATGCCACTTTCCATTCCTGATTCGTTTCTTTGTTCCTTATAATTTGCATGGTACCGTCGATAGCGATCGGTCCTGCCGCGGTGTCCATCTTGAGTTGATAAGGGAACGTCTTGATGTCCAAAGCGTTATTTTCCGCTTCGCCGGCATGAATCACGGGGGTAACGCTAAGGTTGCTCATTTCGATCCCTTCGTAGATGGAACGATAGCGAGTGACGAACTCATCTTTCGTCATCGTGTCTTGGGCCGGTTTGATCAGTTCGTACATGTGTTCATATTGTCCGTGCTGCCAATACCCGATATAGCTTGTAAACACATCTTCCGGTTGAATCTTCTCTTTGCAGCCCGTCAGAACGAATAGGAATAGTAACGTGCAAAATAAAAAAACGTTCTTCATAAGGCAATCTCCTTTGAACCATGGTTAAGGTATAAATGAAAGGCTCGCTAACTGCTTATAAGCAATTTGCAAGCCTTTCATTGTGATTATTGTGACGGGTCCTTGGCGGTTTGCATCAAAGCGTCCAATGCAGTCTTGGCAGCCTGTGCGATGAGTGAGTTGTCATAGCCGGCATCCTTCGTATCGCGGCTTGACAATATCGCAATGACGATGGGATCGCCGTTCGGAGGCCACACAATACCAATGTCGTTTCGCGCTCCATAATTCCCTGCGCCGGTTTTATCTCCGACCGTCCAGCCCTCAGGTACACCCGCGCGAATCAGTTCGTCTCCCGTCGTGTTTCCTCGCAGCCAATCCGTAAGGATCGTACGTTTGTTTGCCGGAAGCGCGTCACCGACTGTAAAAGCGTGGAGCGAGGTGGCAAGAGCCCTTGGCGTGCTTGAATCACGGTCGTCTCCAGGGACGGCTTCGTTCAGCTCGGTTTCGTAGCGGTCCGCTTGTGTGACGGTATCGCCAATTTGCTTAAGAATCGCTTCGAATCCAGCGGGACCTCCTAACCGCTTGAACAAGAGATTTCCCGCTGTATTATCGCTATAGCGAACGGCAGCATCGCTTATTTCCCTTAGCGTCATTCCAGTCGATACATGCTTTTCCGTAATGGGCGAATAGGTAACCAAGTCATTGCTGGAATAGGTAATGATTTCATCAAGTTCCTCGATCGAGCTCTTCAGCAGAACTGCGCCTGCCGCCAGAGCCTTGTATGTAGACGCGTAAGCGAACCGCTCATCAGGCCGGTAAGCAATCGTTCGCCCCGTTCCGGTGTCGATTGCGTAAACGCCGAGCCTAGCATCGTATTCATCCTCTAGTTGTACAAACGCTTGATCCGTGACGGCCGCTTTAGCCGCTGGCCGTGTCTCTTCGATCTGGACAGCAGCCGTAGGCACTTCGGTCTTTGCGCAGCCGGTCAGCGGCAGAAGAGCGATCAAAAACATCGATGTTGCCATCTTTAGCTTGTTTGCCCGAAATATAAATCCATGTTTTGTTTTCAAAGTCCAATCCTCATTTCAATAATCTTCAAAATACAAATGCGCTACCTTTTAAAAAACAAGCTATCCTCCTTTTAGGATGATTACTTACGTAATCCTATACTACATTTGTAATCCATAAATGTCAAACTCATCTTATGTTACATCACGTCACTCTGCAACCTGCATACTAACTCTACCGTTACAAAAAAAAGAGGCCTCACGGCCTCTTCAGATTGACGAGAAAGCCCATCATTTTGAATGTCGGTCCAGGTGGAGAGCGATCTTTTTCATGTTCTGTACTGCAGCGGTCATTAACGCTTGCTCTGTTACATTTCGTAATCCCCGCAAACAGCAATAGCGAAACCCATGGAGCTGTTTAGCGTCCGCGAAGCTTCGCTCAATCGTTTCCTTTCTCTTTTTGTATCAATACTTGCCCGACTTACTTAAACGGTTCTCACGCACCCATTCCTTGCTATCTTCCCAAACATGTCGAGTAATAATCTTCTTGTGGTTTTTGGAACGAGTGCATTC
>NZ_VIDW01000087.1:0-5997 GCF_006519665.1 Paenibacillus sp. tmac-D7
TCGCGAGCGACGGACTTTAGATCCGTATTGCCCCAGATCGAGTTTGACTTCGGATCGAGTTTTCGCCTGCCGGATTTGTACTCGACGGCAAAACTGCGTTGCACTTTTTTCAATATAAGTGGCCTTGAAGAATCTACGGGATGGTTTGGTGAAATCCTGGTACATTCGGAATAACGATTGCCGGACTACCAGTCCATAGCCACCTACGATCCTCCGCACAATTCCTGGAAGAGATGCGAACCGCAGACCCGTGATCTCATTGGTGCGGCGTCGCTTTTTATGGAGCTCGTGGTCGCGACGAGGTATTTGAAAGGAACATATGTATGCAGCGACTACCTAACATGCTTACTGACGGAATGGAGCCTGTGTTTTGCGGCTTCTTGAAGCCGAGCAGCATAGCCGCGGCTTCGTAGCGGACCGAGGAAAGTCATTCCAATGCCGTATAGCCTTTGTCTGCGACCATCGTCTTTATATAACCATAGCAGCGTCCCCATCGTTCAAATGCAATAAGGCAAGGCGAGCGCCGCAAGATGTTCGTAGGTTCGGAGCCTATCAGCCGAAGCATTGCTTCGGCTGAGAATGCGGCAGACATGAAGATTGGCTCGGACCACTTCATATGCGGCTCCCCGGCTATCAGTTGGTTGTGACAGTTATGGTCACGTCGATATTGCCCCTCACCGCGTTCGAATAGGGGCAAGTCGCATGCGCCTCCCGTGCGATCTCCTCAGCCGTTGCCTGATCGAGCGCGGTGATCGCAACGTCAAGTGCCACCGAAAGCACGAAGCCGCCCCTGCCATTTGGGGACAAGCCGACCTCAGCCACCACCACGATGTCATTATCCTTCACCCTGGTCGCCTTGTTGCGGGTGACGTGGATTACTGCACTCTCGAAGCAGGCGGCATAGCCCGCTGCAAAGAGTTGCTCCGGATTGGTTGCGCCGCCCGTGCCGCCCATCGTCTTGGGAAGAGCCAGCGGAAGATCGAGAAGCCCGTCCTCGCTGCGGATGCTGCCGTTGCGCCCGCCGATCGCGGTGACCTTGGTGCTGTAGAGTGTGTTCATTGTCTTGTTCCCATCAGATCATGCTACCCATGCCGAGCGCGCGAAGGAGGTCGTTCTGGATCGGGGCGACGGCCTCGTTCAGCCGCTGGACGCCGAGATCCATGCCTTCAGGCATCACGACCGTCCGCAGAGGCCGCCGTTCAGTGGCTTCGACCAACTGCGCGATCGCATCCGCGACGCGTTGGGGCTGTGGTGGATTCTGCGGATCGTTCCCGTCGTTAGAGTGCTCCTTGATTTGACCGGGGATCGCCGCGACATCGCCGTAGGTTTTCAGGACGGCATGGTCGGAGGGTTCGGGGCTGGACGGAAGAAGATTGCTTGGGAACGGGCCGGGCTCGACGATGACGGAGTCAATGCCGAAGCTCGAAAGTTCGTAGCGGTAGGCTTCCGCCAGGGCTTCGAGCGCGAACTTGCTGGCGGAGTAGACACCGAAAAACGGGAAGATCACCCGGCCCATGAGCGACGTGACATGGATGAGGACGCCGCTGCCGGCGGCCCGCATGTGCGGCAGAACGGCGCGATCGGTGCGCACGGCGCCGAAGAAGTTCACGGCAAATTGGGCTTCGATATCCTTGACCGTATAGGCTTCAGTGACGCCGACGGGCATCATTCCCGCATTGTTGACCAGGGCATCGACCCTGCCGTGCTGCCGGATGACATCGTCGATCGCCGCGTTGACCGATTGTTCGTCGGCGACGTCCATCTCGAGCACCTGCAGCGCATGCCCTTCGGCTTTTGCCGCTTCGACAAGCTCGTCGCGAACGCGGCTGCTTCTTTCTGCGACATCGCGCATGGTCGCGACCACAGTGTGGCCCCGCCTTGCGAGCTCCAGAACCGCAAGTTTCCCAAATCCACTGCTCGCGCCGGTGACGACGACAACTTTTCCGCTCATCTCAAACCCTTTCTCTGAAATCCAAGGGACGGATTACCCGTATAGACAGACCTGTACGTATTTGCAATACTGCGATTGACAGAATAGTCTGTACAGCAGCGCAACAGATTTCAGGGTAAAGACGATCATGGCCAGGGTGCTTGATTTCGTGGACGTAGATATCCAACCGCTCGACAGGCTCGCCCCGCGAGAGCGTATCTTGAAAACGGCGTCAGATCTGTTTTACCGGTTCAGCATCAACTCCGTCGGAATTGATCGGATCATCGCCGAAAGCGGCGTGGCCAAGATGACGTTCTACAAGCACTTCCCCTCGAAGGCAGACCTCATCGCCACCTATCTGCGCTACAAGAGCGTTATCTGGTTTCAGATGCTTTCGACGTCCACCGAAAAGGTCGGCCTCTCGTCGCTAGAGCGCGTTCTCGCTGTCTTCGACGCACTCGAGGAACCTCTTCTCGCCCCGTCCTTCCGCGGGTGTCCGTTCGTGAAGGGGATGGCCGAGTTCGGGCCGGAAGCGAAAGCCCCGGACGTGGAGGCGACCATCGCGGCCTACTTCACGCAGCTACACGACTTCGTCGCGTCCCTCGTCGAGCCCTTGGGATTGCGCAAGCCGGAAAAGGCCGTGATCCAGATTTTGGCACTTATCCAGGGCTCGATCGTCATCGCCCAGACGACCCGCGATCCGGCGATCGTCGACGCTAACCGCGATGCGGCCAGAGTGTTGCTGGAAGATGGGTTGGGCTCCTGATCTTAACGTGGAGGTCAAGAGCCTGTTCGATAAGCAACCGATCAAGCGTCTCTCAACTCTCAGGTGGTCGCATCGTGGAAATTCGGTCGAATGGCAACGCCGCCTTATGTCTCCCGGCTGAAGGTTGGCTGGCCCGTGACGCGCAATCCGATCTTCACCCGGCGATCCGACGAAGCTTGGCTGACATGCAGTAATATGCACCGCCACAACGACAATCCGATTGCCATCCCGCAGCTCTCTACTGAATGCCAAACGTCTGGCACGTGTCCGCATTGCTGCCATATCTGCTTACGAAGTAGTCGGTGGTACTCGCTCCGGCCTCTCCCGGATCGGTGCCCGCAGTCAGGATTTCGTAAGCGTCTCCGAGAGGTCGAGGGCCGGACGTTGGCTCCCCTGGCGGTCAGGTCCGAGGGGCTGGCCGTCTCTCCCAGTTCGCCGCGCACCAGCGCGAAGAAGCCACGCATGACGTCGCCGTTTTCCAGTGGCAGCCTTGCAACTGACGAGGTCCTCACCTGCGCGCCATCGCACAGACAATGCGCGCTTCGGCGTTCGTCAAGGCGAACCGCGAATGCGGCCAGAGTGTTGCTGCGAGACGGGTTCGACCGTCATTGAGTTGGAGGTCGGGAGCTTGGGCAATGCGGTCAGGTGTCGATCCGAGGATAAATAACGTCTTGCAACAAATCGGCTGAGTGGCGAACACGTTTCGAATGCGTGGCGAGACTGATGCTTAAGCAAGCTCGTGCACTAGGAATTGAGCCGCAACCTGCCAAGTGAGCACGAGGAGCCGCCGGAGCCGGCGACTTTTCAAAAAAGGCCGCGCCATTAGGCGCAGCGCTCCATGCCGCAAGCAGTCTTACCTCGGAGGTTCTTTAGACTGGGGCGATGCCGCCGTCATGTTGAGGCTCGGACTGTCGCAAATCACGCCGCATGAACGCCCAGTCGATCAGTTCCGCCATCGATGGGCCTAGGGCAATGCCCATTTCGCTGAGCGCGTACTCAACGCGTGGTGGAACTTGAGGATAGACCGTCCGGGTCACGATGCCGTCTTTCTCCAGCTCCTTCAGCTGTTGGATCAGCATTTTCTGGTTCACGCCCTCGACTCGCTTCTCGAGTTCCGAAAATCTGAGCGGACTCTTTGCTCCAAATAGCTGACAGATAATGACGATCTTCCATTTGCCTTCAAGAACCCGCAGTGCGTCTCTGGTCGCAGCTGCCCAAATCAATTGCTGCTTAGGATCGTCGCAGCGCCAATCTCTCTCAATTGCCACGCTTACCTCAAGGTGGGTTACACACATTCAAGTGGGTTCTTGCTCTATCTAACAGCTATACCTATTCTTCGGAGCAGAACAAGTCACGTCTCCGTTGGAGGGCGTTAGATCGAATGCATCATGCAAAAAGGAAATATTATGAAGATCGGCATTATCGGTGCACGCAACATCGGCGCGACGCTGGCACGCAAGCTTGCCGTGGCCGGGCACGAGGTCAAGCTTGCCAACTCAAGGGGTCCGGAATCAATCCGTGACCTCGCGGCCGAGGCAGGTGCGACGGCAACGACGAAGGAAGAGGCCGTAACGGGGGTAGATGCAGTGATCCTGTCCATCCCGTTTGCCGCTCACCGCGATCTTGCCGTATTATTTGAGGCTGTTCCCGAAAATGTGATCGTGGTGGACACCTCAAATTACTATCCGTTTCGGGACGGGTCGATCAGCGACGTCGACGGTGGCAAACCGGAAGCCGTTTGGGTCACCGAGCAGATCAAAAGACCTATCATCAAAGCTTGGAACGCCGTGCTTTCGGCGACCCTTGCCGAAAAGGGCGTAGACAAAACGCAACCCGCCCGCATCGCCGTTCCGGTAGCAGGTGATGATCCCGTAGCAAAGTCGCGCGTCATGGAACTGGTAGAGGCGACAGGTTTCGACGCCGTCGATGCCGGAGAGCTTGCGGCCTCGTGGCGACAGCAGCCAGGCACGCCGGCCTACTGCACGGAACTTACAGCTGAAGAATTAGAAACTGCTCTTGATAAAGCAGATCAGAAGCGGTCGGCGGAAAACCGAGAGATCCAGATCAAGGGATTCTTAGAGAGAGGCGATAGTTTGACCCACGATGACATTGTCGCCCGCAACCGCGCAGTGACAGCGTGAGCAAGATCACGAAAGTTGGCTTCGGGAGAAGGGAGATGTCGCCGTGTGAAATCGTCATCGCCCTGCGAAGATGCTCCTCCAGCAGCGGATCGAGGACGAACCCTAAAACCAAAACCGCTCCTGCAGGATACTGACAAACCGGTTCAATCCCGGCCGCGCAAGCCGCGAGATCCTGCGCAGCCGAACCTTCCCCTCGATCCTATGCCGGGCCGCATCGAGCCCTGCCTTGCGCTGTTGAAGGCAAAGCCGCCGAGGGGCGGAGGCAATGTCCCGGGAGGCATGCCGGAGGGTCGAGGACCACTACGAAAAATTGTTGGAATTACATGATCGGCTAAACCATGGTCGATAACGCCAGGCCATCGACAATCAAATGCGCCCGCAGGAGGCCGCCCAACGCACAGGAGACAATATGCTTGGGGTTAGCAAGTAATCGCTGGGCGGCCGACCCAATAATACTCATTATAGCTGCAATCTGAAGACAACTTATGCTTCAGAGCGAAATCGTACGATAATTAGTTAATTTCAGAGCAGGCCTGTGGAAATAAAGTATTATCCATTGCTTACATACGAGGGTTGTGCGACATAGCCGTTGCAGCGCCACGACGCGTTTTAGCTTAAAAACCCCATGCCTAAGCCACGTTCTTGCGGGGATTTTCTTGCCTCGGCACGTTTAAGCTCCGAATTCGGTACATGCGCACCGGGAACCGGCCTGAGCCGTTTTTGTTAGACGGGGAGGAACGCAATGGTGTGTTCCTCTAAGGCCGCTCAACTTGCCGCGTCTCGGCGGGGCATTTTTTTGATCACATACGTCAGGTCGGCTCCTCGCTGAGACGACATCTCGGCGACCGATGAGCGCCGTATCATCTGCGGCGAGTTCATCACGTTTTTCGCCCTCTAGAGTCACGTCAGAAGAGGAGATCGATATCACTAATGATGAGACGTGGACGTCGGCGCGTTGACATCAAGTGAGTGAAGGCTATCAAACTTCATGATCAGCAGCGTGACCAGTTCCTCGCGCGTCCTGTGTCCTTGATTGTAGAGATTGATCGCCGCGCTGCAAAGCAGCTGCATTGATTCTTCGGTTGGCTCGGCGTGATTATGCCGGTACCAAGTCCGAACGGCATCCGAAAGCACGTTCACGTCTTCTACCTGGAGTGAGA
>NZ_VIDW01000088.1:0-5926 GCF_006519665.1 Paenibacillus sp. tmac-D7
TCGTCGCCAAGCAAGAATAGTCCACTACGGTGGTCTCAAAGTGTGGAGAAAGTCTTTTGACTTTCTCCACACTTTTTTTTATTTGGTGAATCTCATCATATTCCTCACATCGTCCCCATTGAGCCCTGTGATTTTGCGATACGTCCAGTCTCCCTCAATTTGTAACCGAATAATCTCTTTCTTTATCTCTTCAGAATAATGCCTAAGCTTTTGACCTTTGATCGCCATAACAAATGCCCCCCTTAAAATTCATCTGATTAACCAAGGGGGGGCCAGTGTCTATTCTATGGGGCCACGCTAAGCCCAATGGATTTTTTATCATCCGTTTAATATAGAAGAATATAGCTATTGTCTAATCGTCCGGTCGTATTGTATTATATTAACAGCTTGCCCGACATTATCCTGAACACGCTTACAAAATCAGTGTTTTTAAGACAAATCATGATTTGAACGCTGTTTTGTATATGTCGGAAGTTGTTGTTAAGAAGCTAATAACAACTTTTTGTAAAGCGATTACATACATTTTGTATCATTCTTAACTCTAAGTGGGGGGCGTTTTTGGATGGTCGCTAAGGGCAAAGTCAGGAAAACAAGTATTACAGTCTCGGTCATGCTGGTATTCATGCTGTTAGTTCTTACTGCTTGTAATAGCAGCCAACCTGCATCCGGGGGTGGTGCATCCGGGGGTGGAGGAGATAAGCCGGTGAAAATCGGCGCGATTTTATCATTTTCCGGTAACTTTGCTCCATTATCCGAAAGTATTAAGGAAGGAATGGAACTGTATTTCGAACTGAACGGAAACAAAATCGGCAATCACCCAGTAACCATCAAGTACGAGGACGACGAGGCAAACCCGCAAGTCGCTCTTCGCAAATACCGTCAACTGGTTGAAAGCGAAAAGGTTGATTTGTTGGTCGGCCCAATTTCCTCAGCGGTCGTTTATGCGCTGCGTGACGTCATCGAGAAGGATAAAATCGTTTTGATCGATGCCAATGCGGCTGCTAACGATATTTCTTGGGATAAGAAAAGCGATTATATTTATCGGGTTTCGATCTCGAACTGGCAGGACGGCGTTCCGGGAGCCGAATATATTTTCAAGAACGTTGGAAAAACGGCATATGTTATCGCACCTGATTATCCGGCGGGCCACGAGACGATTGACGCTTTCAAAGAGGCCTTTACTAAAGCAGGCGGCCAAATTGTGAAGGAAGCATACCCTAAGCTCGGGACTAACGATTACGCAACTTACTTGACAGAAATATTGAATACGAAACCGGATCTTGTCTTTCCATTTTTGGCCGGTACAGATGCCATTCGATTTGTTCAGCAGTACGAACAATTCGGTGTAAAGGGTAAAATTCCGCTAACCGGCACCCAGGAATTTTTGGATCCGCTCGTAACGGATCCGGCGGGCAAAGCCGCTGAAGGCATCATTGGGGCAACGATGTACAACTATTCACTCGACAATCCGGTTAACAAGAAGTTTGTTGAGGATTTTAAAAAGAAATACAACAAGGTACCTAACTATTTTAACGTACAAGGTTATGATTCCGCGCAAGTCATCAGTAAAGCGATAGAAAAAACAGGAAGCACGAAATCTGAGGATTTGATCAAGGTGTTGAAAGACATTAGCTTCAGCAGCCCGCGCGGCGAGCTTGCCATGGATCCAAAAACGCACAACCTGGCATTAGATATGTATTTGGCCAAAAATGTATGGAAAGACGGAAAGATCGTACAGGAAATTATAGGAACCGCAGTCAAGGGACTGAAAATACCCGATGCTCCACCTGAGAAAAAATAAATAAGAGATGATAAGGAAACGGGAGGCTTGTCCTCCCGTTCCACACATGTTTCGCTTAAGAAAGAGGAGGATACAATGGCTGGAACAACATTGCTCATGCATATTTTAAACGGTCTAGCCTACGGGATGCTTTTGTTTATGATTGCAGCCGGGCTATCAATTATTTTCGGATTAATGCATGTCGTCAACTTGGCGCACGGCACTTTTTACTTGGTGGGCGTATACGTAGCGTATTCATTCGTGAAACAAGGCATGGGATTCTGGCCATCCTTGCTAGTTGCCATTGTTATAGTAAGCATACTTGGCATCCTAATGGAGAAATTACTGCTTGAACGTGTTTATGGAATGGAACTGGAGCAGGTTCTACTGACGTTCGGGCTTTCATTTATATTTGCCGATATCGTAAAGTGGATATGGGGTTCCAGCCCTTTAACGCTTCCTATTCCGATGAACTTGGATGTTTCCATGAATCTTGGGGTCATGATGTTTCCTGCGTATCGTATTTTTGTCATTTTGATCGGTTGTTTACTTGCGGTATTTCTTTGGTATATGGAAAATAAAACGCGAATTGGCGCCGTGATCAGAGCGGGAGTCGACGATCGGGAGATGCTTTCGGCTCTTGGTATTAATATTAAGGGCGTATTCACTTGCATATTTGCCGTGGGCGCCGGTTTGGCCGGATTAAGCGGAGTTTTGGGCGGACCGATTATGGGTATGTACGTCGGCATCGATTCGGAAATTTTGATTTCATCGCTTGTTATTGTTGTGGTGGGCGGTCTCGGCACCTGGAAAGGTGCTTTTGTCGGGGCCATATTAGTCGGAGTCGTTGATACGCTTGGACGCGTTTATTTGCCGTCATTAACGATGGCCATGGTGTTTGCCATTATGATTGTCGTCTTGTTAATGAAACCAAACGGTCTGTTCGGTAAGGGGGCGCACGCGTGAAGAAACCTGCGTTCGTAAGTATCGCTTTTGTCGCCTTTATGCTGCTGTTACCTCTCATCTTAACCACGTATGGTATCAAACTGACGAGTGAAGTATTGATTATGGCAATATTTGTTATGAGCCTGGGACTAATCATCGGTTATGCTGGCCTTGTATCGCTGGGACACGCCGCATTTTTCGGATTGGGCGCTTATGCGGTCACCTTGATTGGGGAGCATGTAGAAAATAGTTATGTGCTGCTCCTTGCAGCTGCCCTTATAGCGGGAATCGCCGCTTTTGTATCCGGTTTGCTGTTTATCCGTTCATCAGGCCCTTACTTCCTCATGATTACTTTGGCGTTCGGGCAAATGATATACGCGATCTTTTATAAAGCGCAAAGCGTCACCGGCGGTGCAGACGGAAAATCGGTTAGCGCGGCCTTCAGTTTGGGCTTTGGCCCCATCGAAAGCAGGTTAGGGTTTTATTATGTAACGGCAGTTTGCTTTTTACTTTGTTATTTTTTGCTTCGTATTTTTATTGTCTCTCCTCTTGGCAAAGGCATAAGAGGAATAAAAGAGAACGAAGCCCGGATGACGGCGCTTGGTTATAATACACGTTACTATAAGCTGATCGTGTATTCACTGTCCGGGATGATGGCCGGATTTGCAGGCGGACTTTATGCTTATTTCAATGAATACGTGTCTCCTGATCTGCTCAATTGGATGTTCTCCGGGCAAGCGCTGATCATGGTTATTGTCGGTGGAGTCGGAACATTAATAGGACCGGCTATAGGTGCGGGCTTCTTCGTAATTTTGCAAAATTATATCAGCTCCTACACGGACCGTTGGCCGATCGTTATGGGATTGATTTTTGTTGCCATTGTGCTTTATAGACGCGGCGGGGTCATTCATATTGCTTTGCTGTTATGGAACAAGATAAACCTAAAACGGCGAAAAGACCGGCACCCTACAAAACTTCATAAGGAGGCGAACGGTCATGAGTCTGCTGAAGGTTGAGCATTTGCATAAGTCTTTTAAAGGCTTACAAGTTTTGAAGGACGTTTCTCTAGAAGTGAAGCAAGGGGAGCGTCATGTCATCATCGGACCTAACGGAGCCGGCAAAACAACCTTATTCAATTGTATTACAGGAACATTGCCGATTAACCAGGGCACCGTTACGGTGAATGGCAAACAAATCAACGGCCTTCCCGGATACACGGCTGTACGTGTCGGGATGTCGAGAACGTTTCAAAAAAACAATTTGTTTGGTGCTCTGACCGTGGAAGAGAACGTGCATCTAGCCATCACAGCATGTCAACCATATCGGTTCAACTTTTATAAGCCATTTTATAAAAACACACAATTGCTGGAAGAAACGGAGGAGCTGCTTAAGGAATGGGAGCTTTGGGAGCGGCGTACCCGTATTGTTAATGAGCTTTCTTACGGCGAACAAAGGTTGCTGGAAGTGCTTCTCGCCCTAGCTTCCAAACCGAAAGTGCTGCTTTTGGACGAGCCGACGTCAGGTATGTCACCTGCTGAAACCATCCAAACGACGAAGCTTATCCAACGCATGCCTCGTTCTATTACGCTATTGGTCATCGAGCATGATATGGAGGTGGTCTTCTCTATCGCTGACCGCATTACGGTATTGCATCATGGCGAAGTGTTCTTAAGCGGAGCTCCGGAACAGATCAAAGGCGACGAGAACGTGAAAGCCATCTACTTCGGAGGAGGGACGCTGCAGCATGCTCAAGGTTGATCAGGTTCATACGTATTACGGAAACAGCCATATTTTGCAGGGGCTTTCTTTTGAAGTACCTACAGGGAAGTGCGTTGCACTTCTCGGGCGTAATGGTGCGGGAAAAACGACAACGATTCATTCCATTGCCGGGTTAACTCCTCCGCGCCGAGGAAACATTACGTATATGGGCAAATTGATCTCCGGGCTTGCGCCTAATAAAATCGCTCGTGCCGGTATCGGATTAGTCCCCCAAGGAAGGCGCATCTTTCCTTCCCTTACGATTCGCGAGAACCTTATTGTTCCCGCAAGAGATAGAAAGCAAACGGGAACGGGCGATAAAAGCTGGAGGCTGGAAGACATCTATGATTTATTCCCTATTCTTAAGGAAAGGGAAAACAACATGGGGACCCAATTGTCCGGAGGGCAGCAGCAAATGCTGGCGATCGGAAGAGCATTAATGACCAATCCTCAATTCATACTCATGGATGAGCCTTCGGAAGGGTTAGCTCCAGTCATTATCGAGCAAGTGGGAGATATTATAAGGAAATTAAAGCAGACCGGGTTATCGATTCTTTTAGTTGAACAAAATTTTTATTTGGCGTGCGGCGTGGCTGATACCGTGCTTGTGATGAGCAAGGGTCAAATTGTATGGCAAGGTACACCTGAAGAACTCCTGATCAATGAGGAAATTCAACATCAATATTTAGGCGTATAAGATATGGGGGCTGATAGCAGCCCTTGTTACATTATTGGTCATGCGGGAAACGTTCGTGAGGAATAAGCTTGATCTGAGTAGACTCGGACTAAGCTTATTTCTTTTTGTTGCATGCAGCAGGTGTCAATTGAGCTGCTTCCTCCAACGGTTTTCTTTCATGCCTCAATTGTAGATTGTTGAACGAAAATGTTTTTATATGATTTCTGCTTGCAATAGTAAGGAGATCGTGATATATTACAAATCCGGTTGTTCGAGAGAACACCAAAAGCAATGAAGTTGGTGGATCTGAGCTTGTGGTTGCGTACCTAAGAATGGAAAAACAACACAGTTGCATGAAGAGTGCTGAATATGATATATTACAACTCTGGTTGTTCGAGAGAACACCAAAAGCAATGAAGTTGGTGGATCTGAGCTTGTGGTTACGCACCTAAGAATGGAAAAACAACACAGTTGCATAGAGTGAGTTGAATATGATATATTACAACTCTGGTTGTTCGAAAGAACACCAAAAGCAATGAAGTTGATGGATCTGAGCTTGTGGTTACGCACCTAAGAATGGAAAAACAACGCAGTTGCATAATAGATTTGAATATGCTATATTACAACTCCGGCAATGAAAGCCGAGTAAAGCAATAAAAAAATTGCCCTTTGAAAACTGAACATCGAGTGAGTGCTTTAAATAAGAGATAGCAATATCTCAGCTAGCTTCAACAATGAGCAAGTCAGCTTTCTACTTTAATGGAGAG
>NZ_VIDW01000089.1:0-5279 GCF_006519665.1 Paenibacillus sp. tmac-D7
TTGTCACTCCTTGCATAGCTGTATATTGATTTTATTATACCTATTACATGCTATACAATCAATATGGCTGCGCTTATCCCCAATCTATTCACATCTCATCCACATGCAGTGCGTCACCGCTATCGGGATGGTTCTCCGCGTCTTCTTCGGGATTCCATCAAATCGTTGTTTACATCCTTTCCGAACTTAGGCGGCTCATCGGATATGAGAAGGGCGGGGGAGAGGAGCCTCTGTATCGTAGCTGCCGCCAATCGCCCCGGCTCATCATTGTCCAAGTGCAGGACAAGTCGATTCACCTGGGGAAAGCACTGCAAGTAATGCGTTAGGGCAGACGGGGGAGTAGAGTCCTCCCCATTTGTCTTGGGCCTGTATATTCCGGCCAGCGACAGCTTATGCGCCTGCCGCCAATCCCGGCCGGCTAGATGTTCCAGCGCACAGTAGGATAAAAGATCAATGGCGCTCTCAAACAGATGCAGTTCCGTACTGTTTTCCGAGGCCGGAATGGAAAACGAATACCGCTTGTCGCTGCCAGCAGCTTCCCCCATATAACGGGTGCTTGTCGTACCGCGTATCGCCGCATAGCGCGGCGTCCCTTCTTGGTCAAATCCGACGAATACCGCGTTGTGATAGCGTCGGCTTTCATACAAGCGCCCCGTTTCGAGACAGTAGTCGATCAACGTGCGATGGATACCGCGTTTGCTGAGATAGGCCATGACGCGTTGCGATGTACGATTCGGTTCGGGAAGCTCAAAACGCGCCGGAAAAGAACATTGTTGCAAAGATTGCGAAAATGTAGGTGCGCTGCCTGGATGAACGCCTTCAATTTGCAGCACCGCATCGGGAAAAGACATGCCCCGCACTTTGATCAAATAGTCCAGCGCCGAGCGTCCGCCGATCCCCCTTGACCACCAGTACCATTTGCCGTTGGAAATTTTCAAACTGTCGTGTGTCCGGGTGGTGTAGATATTGCGAGAGCAACGTACCAGTTCTGCAGGCTCGCACATATGCAAATACGTGAGCAGATCCAGCCTTTTTGCACGTTCGATCTGTTCCTTGTTTACATAGCTCATCACCGCAGCTCCTCTTGGAAAAAGTAAATAAGACACGACTGCTTTTACAAGTCGTGTCCCTTAATCGTCATGTCCACATGACTAACTGAGATCCAAGCAGCGTCCGATGGGTATATCGTTCATCGTGCCTTGCCCTGCTTTTTGGGGTACAGATAAGCTCTGCCTTCCTTCAACTCCGTAGCACCATTCTTTTTCAAATATGCGTCTAAATCGCCTTCATAAACTTTACTGGTCACCCCGTTCGAATTACGGATGTAATAATACGTGTCGCCAAATCCGTTCTTCTCTTTGGATATCAACTCCAATGTTGGCACGGTTTCTCCCTCCTCGATCAAGCCGGTTCCGTAACAAAAAGGCGGTAGAATCGGGCAAAAGCATCCGCCACCGCTTGGGATGGCATACATCATGTGCATTCCTCCGGAAATGCGAAAAGGACCCCGAAGTCGGAGTCCATTTCGTCATGTAATTTATTACTTTAACAGGTGGGGCTATCTTCGACCTGTAAATGCTACGCATCGAAGTCATAATTCCCCAAACAACAAAAAAGCCTGCCGCGCGATGAAGCGCAACAAGCTTTCTTACCGATCATGCCGCAATATATATTTTCGTCCCATTTCTTTTTGGCCAGTAACAAGCTCTGTTGTCAGGTCAATGCAAATTCATCCTGAAAAGTGTCCATTTCACATCCCTCCGCCTGTAGTATAACGTATCCGGTTTTAGGTCGAAAAGCACGAAAGATACATCTCTAAATGAACTTATCAAAGTAAACTAGTCCGGTATTATTATTGGTTACTGGCAAAGTCCATGATTTTGTTTTTAGACCACCTTAAATCATAATATTGTCCCTCTGATTCAACTAGAGGATTAACCAAGTCGTCTGGATTGATCATTACAATCCGAGCCACTTTACCATCTGACAAAAGAACTGAATCCCCAATCATTCTGTTCATTAAGTTAATGATAAAACGTTGAACAATAACTGGATCAAATAATCCGAATGCTCGTTGATATATTTCTTGAAGTACTTGGTAAAGTGGAACAGGTTTTTTATACACTCGCTCTGAAACCATTGTATGAAATACATCGGCAACAGCCACAATCTTACTAAAGTATGCAATCTCTTCACTAGATTTTCCGTATGGATACCCGCTGCCATCTTCTCGTTCATGATGCTGAAGGGCAACCAATGCTTGTTGGGCTGTTATATTTGGAAGGCTAAGAATTATCTCATAACCCAATACCGTATGGCGTTTCATTTCAGCATACTCATCCCAGCTTAATTTATCTGCCTTTTTTAAGATTGAGTCAGGGATCTTTGCCTTACCTAAATCATGCAACAGACCCGCAACGGCAAGGTCATTCAACTCTTCCTCTGTCAGCCCTAACCACTTACCGATTAAATAGGACAGCACTGAAACGCCAATACAATGTTGATACGTATAATGATCTTTCTTTCTTAAACCCAATAAGACATTCGAAATATTATTAGAACACAATTGTTGGATCTTAGGCATCACCTTTTGACGGATTATTTCATTTGAAAGCATTTCAGTACTGTGTATCTTTTCGTATATCCATTGAACCTCAGAGATCGTTTCATCTATTATAAATTCGGTAATAAGTTGGGTGTCCGCATCCCATAAATTAACACCATGTTGTTGTAAGAGATCGAGATTATGATCATTTAATATGGTGCTCTTTGGTAAAAGCAAACTGCCTTGCCTGGAATAAATATTGTTACTTAATCTTCTCCCGATGAATGTTGTATTGTCGATAGGAATCACTCCCTTCCCTAAGCAAGTCTCTTGATGCTGTTATGATCAAAAGTCATTTCTTCTACTGGTTCAAAGATATCGGTACTATACCGATCAACAGTTACTCTGCCTTCAAACATTTTCTTTACAATAACCTTATTTATTGCTTTTAGGCTTGTCCCAACTCCAGTGAATCCACCTACATACATTGCAGAAATGGTATCTCCAGCCTCCAGTTTAGATCCCCTACATACAGAGTTATCTAGGAAGAATACGATATTGCCCGCTGAATAGAGATCACATTGAATAACACCTTCTCTTCTAATCAAAATATCCCCATTTGACTTTAATGTAGAGTTTTGAGCTTGGTTAATATTTATCTGAACTTGCGATTCTTGACTTAACGCAACTCTCATGAACGCTTCTTTTAATACACGAATGAAATCTTCCATTCTTGGAGCAGTCATCACTTCAACTAACTTGGTCGGTAACAAAAATAACTCCAAATAATCTTTTAATTGCTGCATAGCGTCCTTATTGTAAGTCTGAAGGCTTGAAATAACGCCAAGCAGTTCTTTCACAACTTCCCAAACCTGCTGATACTTGCTCTCGGTTACTAACAATAACGCTTGTCCATATCGAACCTGTAGTTTCTTCTTACTGATTTCATTCAATAACAATTTTACACTTTCCGCCATCTTCTCGAGGTAGTCCATTAACTGTTTAGAACCGTTATAAAGTCTGTTGTAGAGCATGCCGAAATACCCCGAATAAAGATTACTTCCAATTACATTACCCTTCACTGCAATACTTCCTGTCGCGGTTAAGGTTGAATTATAAACACTGCCAGATATATAAATGTTCCCAAGCGACTCAATAATCATGTTGTCCATGACATCACCATATACAATAATGTCTCCAGCGAAAACGATATTACCTGTCTGCAAATCAACATTACCCGGAACAATGAATGCGGTGTTAATATCGAAATACTTTATCTTATTTCCAGTGACTACTCGCGGTCTTCCTTCTTTCCGTGCAATAACGATATCGTCAGGCGTTATTTCAACATTGCCTTTCCCTGCAATACGAATATCGTGAACGGGATCAGGAAGCAACACATTACCAAAGACATCATACCCCGCCTGACCTTCTACGGGAGATGTCTTCTTTGCAATTACATCTCCGCTTTTGACAGAAGGAATATTCATGTGATTTTTAAAATCAACAAAACCTCTTACTTCTGTAAAGATGTTTTCGATATTTTCCGAAAAGAACATATCTAGGCGAGCATCTTGCCCTTGGGTTGGAGCTTTTCCATTGGCTATTTTCACAGGTTTACAAGTAGGTTGCATAATTTCGGTTTGTATCGCTGCCACATCAAGATTCATTTTGATGTTCATGTTTTCAACTACTGAGAGAATATCTTGCAGGTTTAGAGTTTCCAAAATAATCGTTGAATCTTCCTCGGCTGTAAGGTTTAAATCTAAACTCGAGGTCTTATCAGATAACGCCCATGGATGCCTCTGTGGGCGATGAACAGTCAAATATGCAGCTAACTTATCATCTGAAACTTCAATCACGAATAATGGTTTTTCTTCAATCTTCCACTCAATGACACTTTCTGAAGATACTTTAATCCTTTTGTGGATCTCTTGACCATCCACAAATAGGATCACAGGTGAATGGGCTTCGATAGTCGGAATCTTACCCCCATTTGAGGGATTTACGACGATGATTTTACCGTGTTCAACTTTGATGTATCCATCCATTACTTGACCATCTATGTTAATCCCCGTTACTGAAGATGACCCCATCCGTTCACTTTCCGACTCTTGGGAATCTTGGTCAAGTTTCTTCAATAGCTTCAATATTTCTTGCTCACTGATAAAGTCTGACATACGAATCACCTCATCGACAGCAACTGAGAATTAATTTTCTAGAGCTGCTGTAACTAATCCTAAAAATTCATTGTTGTCGAATGGTTTTGAAAGCACTGCTACATCCTTAGGTATCCTAGTATCATTTCTCAAATCTTCAATGGAGCCTGTGCAAAGCAAGACTTTGACTTCAGGATCATCTTTTGTGATTTCTTCTATAAGCGAAATGCCATCCATGACAGGCATTTGATAATCGACTATCAACAAATCGGGTTTTGTATGGAAATAGGCGTTCAATGCCTCTAGACCGTTTTTCGCTTGTAAGACGACTTCATGACCAGCGTGCGTAACTAAGGAAGAAATCAACAAACGAATAGAAGGGTTATCGTCTGCAATCATAATTCTCGCCATAGGCATCCCCCAATATAAAAATAAAAAACATCCCATAAAGATGTCCAAATGTACTAGAGGTTCACCACACTTTCAGTAACCTGGCGACTATAGAATTACATCCTTTGGTCCACAATTTGCATCCTATTTTTCAACAAAAACCACCCAAGAAAAAATATGTCGTA
>NZ_VIDW01000009.1:0-162579 GCF_006519665.1 Paenibacillus sp. tmac-D7
CGCTCCGAAGCGCAATACGGAACGTGGCTGGGAGGAACCGTATTGGGATCGGTAGGAATGGCTTTACATCACAAACTGTGCCACGTGCTGGGCGGCAGCTACAATCTGCCGCACGCGGAAACGCACACGGTAGTTCTGCCGTATGCGATTTGGTACAATGCCGGCCATGCGCCGGAAGCGATGAAAGCGCTCGCCCGGGCATTGGGCTCCGATGTGAGCGATGTCGCCGGTTCCATCTACGACCTGTTGAAGTCGATGGATGCTCCAACCTCGCTTGCAGAAATCGGAATGAAAGAGAAGGATCTCGATGCAGCGGCCAAATTAGCCACGCAGAATCCTTATTATAACCCTCGTCCAATCGATGAAAAGTCGATCCGGCAATTGCTGGAGTATGCCTATAACGGCCAGCGGCCGGTGAAAGGAAAGGCTCTTTGACTACAGGCGTATGTCTGAATAAACCTTAGTCCCGCATTCGACGGGGCTAAGGTTAAATTATTATCGTCTACAATCAACGGCTACCCGTTAACGCATGGGAAAGATAATCTGGATCGTACGGATAAGCAAATGACTATGAATTTCCGTATAGACGGCAAACAATGGAGCGTGTGAGATGAGATTGACCGACGAAGAGAAACGGATGCTGGATGGCAGCGACGGGCCCGCGGTGCAAAAGGCGATGGATTTGCTCATACGCTACGGAGAGGCTTTGGGGGCGGAGAAATTAGTGGAAACCTCCAACGTGAGCACAACGGTAGTCGCTTCCAGCGGCTACATGCGGGATTATGCGGCTAAGTACGGATTCGACGCGTTATTTTCCGAGTTTAACCTGGACAGTCAGGAGGCTGTTGAGATTCCGATGGTCAAAACCCACTCCTGTCAGCTGATCACCGGTTTTGATGCGCAGCACTGGGAGCAGATGGGCGGCACCCCTGACCGTGTGAAGTCCATTAAAGAGCATGAAGAATACAACGCTTCGATCGGCATCCAGCTGATGAGCACCTGTACGCCCTACCAGGTCGGGAATATACCGGTGAAGGGGGAGCACTGCGCCTGGATGGAATCTTCTGCCGTCGTGTACATCAACTCGGTGCTCGGCGCCCGCACCAATTGTGAAGGGCGGGAAAGCACGGGGGCGGCGATGCTGACAGGGCGAATCCCTTACTGGGGCTACCATGTGGACGAAAATCGGCTGGCGACTGATCTGGTGGAAGTCGAATGGGACGTCGAGAGCATGCTCGATTGGGGTCTCCTCGGTTACTACGTCGGTGAAGTCGCGGGCGATCGGGTGCCTGTGCTGAGCGGGGTTCGGCATGTTCCGAATTCTTATCGGATCAAGCATTTTGGGGCGTCCGCCGCTTCCTCGGGCGGTGTGGAGCTGTACCATATCCCGAAAATAACGGCGGAAGCGCAATCGGTTGAGGAGGCTTTAGGAGGGAAGAAACCTCAGTTCAGCTTCAAGTTTGGCCAAGAGGAGAGACAACGGGCGTATAACCGGTTGAACATATCGGCCAAAGATACGAAGGTCGATTTCATTATGCTGGGCTGCCCGCACGCGTCCATCGAACAGATCTGGGAAATTTGCAAGCTGCTGAAAGGAAAGCGGGTCCACAGCGGCACGCAGCTTTGGATCTTCACACCGCGGGCGATTCGGGAATTGGCGGACCGGAACGGATATACCCAGATCATTACCGACGCAGGAGGTTTTTTGATGAGCGATACGTGTCCGGCGCTTGGGCAAGTACTGCCGCCGGGTACGAAGGTGGTGGCCACCGACTCGGCGAAGCAGGCGCACTACCTGCCGGCGATTATGGGGATCCAATGCTGGTTCGGATCGCTTGAGGATTGCGTCCGGGCAGCGATAACAGGGAATTGGGGAGGAGAATTGCGATGACGAAAATTGTTCTTCACGGAAGAAAAGTGGTCGGCGGATGCGCGGAAGGAGAGGCGCTTGTTACCAAGGATACGATATCCGGCTGGGGCGGCATTAATCCGATGACCGGTACGATTATTGAACTGCAGCATGAATTGAGAGGCCAAAGCTTTAAAGATAAAGTGCTCGTGTTTCCCGGCGCGAAAGGATCGTCCGGCTGGTCCGCCTATTTCCACATGGCGCGGATGGTGGGGGCGGCTCCCAAAGCGATGATTTTTAACGTGATGACGACGAAGGCGGCCTTGGGTACGGTGGTTTCTCATGCGCCCACGGTTACGGGGCTGGATCAGGACCCGCTGGATATTATCGAAACCGGCGATTGGGTCAAAGTAGATGGCGATAACGGAATCGTAGAGATCACCAAAAAAAATGCGGGGAGTTAGGCTTTGCGCTCATGTAATATGTAACAACCATAACGGAGCTGCGCGGGTTGCGCGGCTCCGTTTGCTGTCTGGGTCCGAAGAACAACAAATCGACGGCTGCATGATAAGGCTGCAAGCGCAGCCTTTTGTCGCATGAGACGGGAAAAGGATGAAACATCTCTCAAGGCTGCGGGAAATAAGGCACCTGCCGAAGGAAAACGCTCTCCACCTTCGCTACGATCGGCCCTTCCTTTTCCGTTTCGCTCTTCATTTCTTGCCAATGCTTAATGTGAAATGAGCGAATCTGTCGTTGATCGCCTGCATTTTTCCGGGGTGGATGTCGTAAATTCGAAGCTCATATATCATGAGGCATTGTCCTCCGGCGGGTATTTGCTGTAATTGAATACGAGAGGGTCATGCCCGGGCAACACAAAATCGGCAATCTCCTCAATCCTCTTGAAGCTTTGGAAGTATTCTTCGAGATCCCAGTGAATCCCGTTGGGGAGGTGGGGCATATGTGCAGTAGGCCAGTTCCAGTTTTCAAACAAGGGGACGGTGTCACTGGCGATCACGTAGGTGCCTTTCGCGGTTTCAACGGCAACGCTCATGCTTCCCGGAGTATGACCCGGCGTCGTAAACAAGAATATACCTTCCGTAAGCTGTTTGTCGCCGTGAAGGATATTGTATTTGGTGTCGGTGATGAAGCTTGGCGACATGCCGATCGCCATCGATTCGTAGGCTTTCATATGAATCGGAAGCGGGTCGATGGCATAACGCAATTCTCTGCCTTGAACGTAAAATTGGGCGTTCTCGAAAAGATGATTGTTGTACACATGGTCCCAATGCAAATGTGTCGTAATCACCGCCTCAACCTTACTCGGATCACACCCCTTACTCCTCAAGGCAACCTCGGGCTCTTGCTCGGACGACCGCGTGAATGGAAAATGATACTTCGTCGAAAACTCCGGGTCAGGAGCCCCCGTATCCACAATCAATTGGCGTTCGCCATCCGTTACGAACCAGACGATATTCGGAACGTACATTTGAACACCGCAATTACGCATATAAGTGAACTCCGATTTATCGACGGTCAGCGTCCCCACGTCTACAGGTACGATCTCCCATTTGCTCATGCCGAAACCTCCCCAAGGTTATAAAACCGCTTTCATGAATAGATGCGGTACAAGTTAAACCATCCGAGAAACCGAGCGATATGGACGTAACACCCCCTTATAAAATCAGCGCAGATTTTTGAAGGTTAGTTGCCATCTTGTCAAGCACATAGTAAAATATCCATGTGTGAAAGTCAATATTTAATTTCTAAGGTTCAAAATTCGGACTTTTCCGGGGAGGTGCACCTATGACCAAAAACAAAGTTGTTATTAAATCCATGAATATTCTGCAATTATTCGAGCATTCAGAAGCCTTGTCTATCAATGAAATGGTAACCATAACGAATTTACCTAAAACATCGGTGATGCGTATGGTGAGCTCTCTGGAGGATATGGGGTTTTTGTCTAAACGAAGCGACCGAAGATATGTTCTCGGGCTCTCTCTTCTTCATTACGGTCATCTCGTTGCCGAGCGTCTGGATTTAAGGAAGGTTGCTCTGCCGCTGATGAACCAGCTTCGCGACGAAATGGACGAAGCCGTTAACCTTTCGGTGCCTGAGGAAGAAGAAGCCATTTATGTCGAAAAAGTAGATGCAAGAGCCAGCCAAATGGTTCGTGTCTTTACGCGTATCGGCCGCAGGGCGCCATTCTATGCCGGAGCCTGCCCGCGAATCATTCTTGCCAATATGGACGAAGACCGCGTGAACGCGTACCTGGAATCGATTCAACCGGTCCAGATTGCTTCCGGCACCATTACGGATAAGTCACAATTGCGCGAGGTCCTCGTTAAGTGCAGGCAGGACGGTTATTCGATCAGCTTTTCAGAATTGGAGAATGGTGCGGCTGCCATCGCTGCGCCGATTTTTAACCACAAGGGCGAGGTTATAGCAGGCCTTAGCATTACCGGACCAGACTACCGGTTTAGGGAATACCTGGTAAGCGATGTCATTCAACGTGTGATGCATACAGCAGCGGAAATATCGAAGCGTGTGGGCTGGAACCCGGACACCCTAAAGCAAATGGGGTAAAGGGAGCCTGCGGTTTCGGCTAGTAACGCTGCTTTACCGGCTTTGGTGCAGCCTCTCCCGCCAAACACCCTACCTAAGGGAAGGGAGAGGCCCGGACCGTGAATCTCTTCCATCCTCCCTGCCTTCATCTCCTGCGCCCAGCGCAGCCCGCCTTGTCATTTCGCCAATATTCCTGCCCGAAGAACGAACGGTTTTAACTCCTTAAAGATAGGGTGGACATTCATTTATTTTATGCTGAGCTTGCGGCAGTATGTCCATTTTTTCAAAAAAAGTCCGAAATTCGGTTTTGGAAAATTAAATATTGACTTTCGAACAGGTGTAATTTACTATGTGCTTAACACGATGACCCCGAGCGTAATTCATGGCTTTCATGGATCAGCAGGAGAGCAAATAAGAAGTTTAAAGGGGGCGTTCAGTCTTCAGAACGGAAATCTTATTGGCGAATAAACAATGTGATTTATTATTGTAAACGCTTACAAAATTAAGATCGTTACACCAACTGCCAAATCGAAATGCAACTTGTTTTCTGAAACTGCTTACCCTCAAGTAATCCAGGAGTTCATAAGGGAAGGTGGCTCGATATGTCAAATTTACAACCTCAGACGGGTACGGGGACGCTCCCTGCGCGCCGTGGTTACAAATCGGCATTCATAGGTGCACTGGTGGGCTGGATTTTTGATTATTATGAAGTCGCGCTAATGACTTTTCTAATCGTTCCTATCGCTGCGGCATTTGGCCTGTCTGGGGGGCAAACAGCGCTTGTGTTTTCGATTCAGTTGTTGGCGATGGCCGTGGGCGGCATCGGATTTGGCATGTTGGCGGATAAATACGGACGAAAAAATATTTTGTTCTGGACCATCGTCGTCTATTGCGTAGGTACGTTGGCCCGGGCTTTTACCTTCAACTATGAGTGGCTCATCATCTGGACCATCATTGCCGGACTTGGCATCGGCGGCGAGTATGGCGTCGGCCAAACGCTGGTGTCGGAAGTCGTGCCGAAGGAGAAACGCGGCTGGTGGGGAGGGCTGCTGTATGGCGGTATCTACTTCGGCATCGCTCTCGCCGCCGTTGTCGGGGGTTATGTTGCGCCTGCGATCGGCTGGCGCTGGACCTTGGTGCTTTCAACGCTTCCGATCCTGATTGCGATCTATATCCGCAAAACGACACCGGAGTCGGAAGTGTGGCAGAAAAAGGTCGAAAAGACCGGCGTTGACTGGAGTCAAATTTTTAAAGCGAGCTTCATGGTTCCGTTTTTCAAGTGCCTGATCGCTGCTTGTCTTCAGTTCTTCGCCTACTACGGGATCACCACATTTCTGCCGACCTATCTGACGAAACAGGGTCTGTCCATCACGCACGCCTCCTGGTGGGTCTTATTCTCCGCTTTGGCCGGCCTTGTGGGCAATGTAGTCGCTTCCTACACGAATGACCGCTGGGGCAGACGTGTTACGTTATGCTATCTCGCGGCCACCGCTGCGGTCGGAGGCATTATTCTTTTCTTGACTTGGCAATACCTCCTTACCTCTTCCTGGATTCTCCTTCCTTTCTTCATCCTCTACTTTGGTTGTAATGCCGCAACCGTGTTTGGCGTCCTGTTTAGTGAGATGTTCTCTTCTGATTTGCGCTCCACCGGTGTTTCGGCAGCTTTGCAGATCGGCCGTGGTCTGGCGTTCTTCCCTCCGCTCATTGCGGCGAGCATGTCGGCTGCATGGGGATATCAATCCGTTGTTCTGGTAGGCGCGCTTGAGTTTTTGGCACTCGCCGCATGGGCTTGGGTGTTCAAAGAGACGCGCGGCATCAAGCTCGATTAACCCGGGAGTCGCCTGACGCTCCTGTGTTCGGGCTCGGGCGCTCCTCACGCTCGCAGTTACACGTTGTCCATCTCACTTAGAGGAGGGGGTAAGCGATGAGTTCGCAAACGCCGCCAATTACACAAAAATCGAATCGGGTCGACGGCTTTCAGAAGGTTCGTGGCGAAGCGCGGTATACGGATGACATCACCTTGCCGGATATGCTCTATGGGGCCGTCTTGCGAAGTCCCTATGCACATGCGCGTATCGTATCGATTAACACCGAGGAAGCCGCCCGATTGCCCGGTGTTGTTGCCGTTATTACGGCAAAAGACATTCGAAGCGGCACATTTGGCCGGATCGTAAGGGATATCCCGGTTCTTGCGAGCGACAAGGTTTTGTTCGCGGGCGATCGCGTCGCTGCCGTCGCCGCCACAACAAGAGACATTGCGGAAGAAGCCTTGGCGCTCATCGAGATGGAGTACGAACCGCTTCCGGCCGTTTACGATGCCAGAGAGGCGCTGCAGGAGGGGGCGCCTATCCTGCACGACTCTCCATGGAATTACAAGGGAGCCGTCACGAAGGATACCGATGCTGCGAATTTGCAATCCCGCATATGCTTGTCGAACGGTGGAGACGTATCCGAGGCGTTGGCCCGTTCGAAGTATGTCTTCACTGAAACGTTCACAACGGCGGCTCGTCACCAGGGGTACCTGGAACCGCACTCCTGTATCGCCCGAGTCCTTGGAGATGAGGTTGAAATTTGGGCGCCGAACAAGTCACCGTACCGGCTTCGCCAGCAAATGGCCGATTGGCTGGCGATTGACGCGTCGCACGTTCACATTCATCCTGTTTTTGTCGGCGGCGACTTTGGAGGTAAAGGCTCTCCTATGGAAATTCCGTTAACGATCGCCCTTGCGAAAGCTACAGGGCGCCCGGTGAAGCTTCGAATGACCTATGCCGAAGACCTGATGGGAACGAATCCCCGGCATTCGGCTTCCGTTAAGGTTCGTCTAGGTCTCGATGAGCATGGCAAATTTACTGCGCTCGATGTCGACGCGGTGTTGAACGGCGGCGCTTATGCGGGGTACAAGGCAGGGGTTAACGTGAACCTTATCGGGATTCCGGACGCGGGTTCCGCTTACCGTATTCCGGTCGCCCGTATTCAAAGTACGATCGCCTATACGAACACCGTCCCCCGTGGCCATGCCCGTGCGCCAGGCTCGGTTCAGATGCACTTCCCTGTGGAAAGTGTGATCGATATGGCTGCACGCCAGCTTCAGATCGATCCGCTGGAGCTGCGGGAGCGGAATATGCTTCAGGATGGAGACCCTTCTCCCACCGGCGATCACTTTCTGGAGGTCCGTTCCCGGGAGACGCTTGCAGCCGTGAAGGAGCTTGCGGACAGCGTGCCTGTTCGCCCGCTTCCGAAGGAGGGAGAGTGGGTGCGGGGCACCGGGTATGCCTTCTATCAAAGGCCGACACACGGCGGTATAACTGAAATCGGACTGGAGCCCACGAGTTCCGGACAATTAGTTGTGCATGTTCCGTTCCCTGACCAAGGGGGCGGACAAATGACGCTCGGCCGCAACATTTTAAGCCGGCTGTTATCACTTCCGGGCGAGCTGATTACCGTTCGCCAAGCTGAGACCCATGAACTGAACTACGATACGGGTTGTGGGGGAAGCCGTGTGACGGTCACGGCCAGCGAGGCGTTTCACAAGGCAGCCAAGCTGCTTGTGCAGGAGCTCCAAAGCCGGTTCGGCTTGCCGGGCACGTATGAGCTGCCCGATCTTCGGGCCGCCTTGGCCCGGTTCGCACGGGAGAGGGAGGGCGACTGGCTTCGTGTCGGTCATGATGCCAGTGAAATCGAACATGTCTGTTCCTACAACGTAACCCTGGCAAGAGTTCGCGTTGACCTTGGAACCGGTCAAATTGTCGTGGAGGATCTCATCGCAGCGTACGACGTGGCGGGCATTATCAATGAGGCGTCACATTACATCCAGTTGGAGGGCGGCGTTGTTTTTGGCTACGGCGAGGCTGTTCTCGAGGACTTGGTCATTGAGGAAGGCCGCGTTACCCACGCCAGTCTGGGCGAATATAAGCTGCCGTCTCAAGAGGATATTCCAGCCGTTCACATGTCTTTGGTCGAAGGCGGACGGGGCATTGGGGCGGAAAATATTAAGGCGGCAGGCGAATTGTCCAATGTAGCGGTCCCGGCCGCCATTGCCAACGCGATCGCGGATGCGGCAGGCGTGCGGATGAAGCAATTGCCGATCACCGCCGAGAGCGTGTACTTCGCGCTTCGCGGGAAGGAGGAGGCACAATGACGCAATCGATTCAGCTGCAGGTAAACGGCCGCCGTATTTCGGCCGAGGTGGATGAGGGCGAGCTATTAATCGACTTTCTGCGCAATCAGCTTCAGCTGACAGGTACGAAGGAAGCATGCTCCATCGGAATTTGCGGACTATGCACGGTGCTTGTCAACGGGAAAGCCATCAGCTCCTGCCTGATGCCGGCCGTATTTGCCCATGAAGCGAATGTGTTTACCGCGGAAGGGCTTCGTATGCTCACGGATCAGGATACGCTTCCGGAAGCTGCGCCGGATCCGAGGCTGTGGGCCATTGTGCAGGAAACATTCGTCGAATGCGAAGGACTCCAGTGCGGCATCTGCACACCCGGGCAAGTTATGTCGGCCGTCAGCCTGCTTCGCGAGCATCCCGATCCGACCGAAGAGGAGATCCGCCGGTACATGGCCGGGAACCTATGCCGGTGCACGGGCTACTTGTCGATCATACGGGCGATTCAACTTGCTGCGCAGAAATGGGGGGCTGAACGTGCCGTCCTTTAAGCTTACTGTTCCGAGCAGTCTTGACGAAGCCTTATCGTTGTTGAATCCGGACGACGACGTCCTCTTGTGGGGCGGCGGGGTGGCGTCGACGATTCTTATGAAACAAAAGCTGCTTGCGCCCTCCGTCGTGATCGGTTTAGAACGCGTGCAGGAATTGTACGGAATTACACAGGAGGAAGACGGGAGCCTCCGGTTGGGGGCCATGGTACGGCTGCGTGACATGGAGCTCTCTCCCTTGCTTGCCGGGTTGCTTCCAAGCTTGTCCGAAACGGCCAAAGTCATTGCGAACGTCCGCGTCCGGAATGCCGCCACGCTCGGCGGCCACCTCATCCACGCGGACCCGGCGCAAGACTTGCCGCCTATGCTGCTGGCCTTGGATGCGGCCGTGAAGCTCCAATCGAAGACGGGTCAACGCATCGTCGCGCTGAACGAGTTTTTTGCAGATACGATGGAAACGGTCATTCGTCCCGACGAAATTCTGGTCGAGGTCGCGATTCCGGCCAAGGCATTGGCCCGGGCTTCCCGTTATGTAAAGTTTCGGCCCCGCAGCCAGGACGATTACTGTACGGTCGGGGTCGCAGCGAGCATCGCCTATGAAGCGGACGGCAGCACGGTCCGTGAAGCATCCGTTGCTGTAGGCGGTGCGGGACCGGTTGCGTGCAGATTTCCCGATGCGGAAAGGCTCCTGGTAGGCAAATCCTTAACGAAGTCCCTGTTAAACGAAGTCGCTGAGGTTGTTCATGAGCAAGCTGAGCCATGGGACGATGCGCGAGGAAGCGAAATTTACAAGCGCGACATGGCGGCTGTCTGGACGAAGCGCGTGCTTGCTT
Organism: Paenibacillus sp. tmac-D7; assembly: GCF_006519665.1. Lineage (NCBI taxonomy): Bacteria > Bacillati > Bacillota > Bacilli > Caryophanales > Paenibacillaceae > Paenibacillus > Paenibacillus sp. tmac-D7. The sequence continues at coordinate 9,901 of NZ_VIDW01000009.1, forward strand.
CGTTGGCTGGAGATCCGACAAGTGAGGAGACGATCGCGTGAAGTTTTTGTATAAAATCGCTGTAGCGAGCGAAGCTGCGCAGACGTGGGAGAAGATGCAGGATACGCTTGCGATGGTTCACTGTATCCCGGGCGTTGAGGAGGCCGATGAAACTTCGGAAGGCCATTATGACGTGAAAATTGTGACGAAGCTCGGACCGGTTTCGCTGCGGTTTAACGGCAGCGCAGAGCTGGAGATTCATCAAGAGGAGCGGGCCATGCAAGCGGGCGTTACCATGAGCGATTCCCGCTCCGGTAATGTGTACGGTCAATTCACGATGAGGCTGGTTCCGGATGAGGCCGGCAACGGCTCGATCCTTCAGATCGACGCCGATATTGTGATAGCCGGCAAACTGGGCGAGCTTGCACAGCCGCTGATCAAGCGAAAGGCAGACCAGATTGTCCAGGAGTTTTCCAAAAAACTGACCAACTACCTCGAAACGGCACAGTAAGCATCGCGTGGGCAAAAACAACCAAATAAAAATGACCGGGGGAGTGACGAATCTTGAGCAATTCGAATCGGGTATGGTTTACCGATGTGGCGGCGCGTGACGGATTTCAAATCGAGCCCCAGCGGGTATCGACGGAAACGAAAGTTGAGACGATTAACGCGCTGGGCGCGGCCGGCGTACCGTGCATTGAAGCTACTTCCTTTGTCCATCCCAAGGCCGTGCCGCAGATGGCTGACGCCGAGGAGGTCATGAAGCGCATCACCCGGTATCCGGGAACGCGCTATACCGTGCTTGTGCCCAATTTACGCGGCGCAGAGCGGGCTTTGGCGTGCAAGCCGGACATGATTACAACCGTCGTTTCGGTGAGTGACAGTCACAATCGAGCCAATATCCGCCGCCGCACCTTCGAAACGTTGAATGAATTCGAGCAGGTGGCGCACCTCGTCCATTCGGCCGGCGTCACCCTGCAAGGGGCGATGAGCACGACGTTCGGCTGCGCCTTTGAAGGGCGGATTCCGCTGGAACGGGTACTGGAAGTCGTAGAACATTACGTGGCGCTTGAGGTGGATGGGGTTGTCTTGGCCGATACGACCGGGATGGCTAACCCGGCCCATGTACGTCAGGTCATTCGCGCGATTCAGGATCGTTGGCCGGACCTGGAATTGCATATGCACTTCCATAACACAAGGGGGATGGGCTTGGCTAATGTGTATGCGGCCTACCTGGAAGGCGTCCGCCACTTTGAAGGCTCGCTCGGCGGGATCGGAGGCTGCCCCTTTGCTCCGGGGGCCACTGGAAACATTTGCACCGAAGACGCCGTGCACATGTTCATGGAGATGGGAGTGGAGACTGGCATAGACTTGGATAGGCTGCTGGAAGCATCCCGGGATATGGAGCGGGCCTTGGGTCACGAACTGCCGGGTCAGGTCATGAAGGCGGGCAGAACGCTTGATCTTCATCCCTTGCCGCCTGGTGAGGCGGGTTAAGCGCGGTAGGTTCAATCGTACAAGGAGAGGTGAAAGCTGTGAGTGAAAAATACTATGAGGATGTCGACGAAGGGCAAATATTAACCCCGCTGCAGCGAGGCCCGATGAATACGATGCTGATGATGCGTTGGTCCGCATTTCAGGAAAACTGGCATCGTATCCATTACGATTATCCATTCGCTACCGGGCATGACGGGCTGCCTGACATCGTGGTCAGCGGCTCATGGAAGCAGCATATGCTCGTTCAGATGTTGAAGGAGTGGGCTGGACCGCTGGGCTGGATATGGAAGGTCAAGTACGAATATCGCGGTTGGGATGTAGCCGGGGACGTATTGACGGCGGGCGGCCGCATTGACCGGAAAGAAGTTCAAGACGGGCTCGGCTGTATTCATTGCACCATCGGGATCGAGAATCAAAGAGGGGTGCGTTCTACAACGGGCGAGGCCGTTATTGTTTTGCCCATGCGGGAAGGCCGGAAGATTCCGTACCCGTTCGTGCCGCCCCGGCAAGCTGCGCAGGACGGAACGCTGGAATAGCCGTGAAGCATGGACGACAACAGCCGCATCATTACCGTAAGGAGGATCTGTTGCATGAATTATATAACTTCAGAGGTTCGCTCCTTTATCGGACGCGAATCGGAACCGGTTGTCGCTTGGGACCCTGTGGAAACAGGCGCAATTCGCCGAATGGCTCAGGGGATTATGGACGACGATCCCGTCTACTGGGATCAGGACTATGCCAGCACCACGAAGTTTGGCGGCGTCATTGCCCCGCCGCTTTATCCTATGCACGCGATCCGGCGACTTCCCGGCACGCCCGATCCCTTGGTGTTCAGCGATGCGGACCCCGACTTTGACGGTGCGGGTCAATCGCACGGGGAAGGGCTGGGGCTGCCTCCCGTCCCGATTCCTTTAACGCGATTGATCAATGGGGGCAACGAGGTCGAGTTTTATGCCTTTGCGCGCCCGGGTGATCGGATTGTGGCGACAAGCCGGTACCGGGATATTTACCAGAAGGAAGGATCGTCCGGTCCGCTTGTGTTTGTAATAACCGAAACGTCCTTTACAACCGAGAAAGACAGCACGCTGCTGATGATCAGCCGGCGCATTCAAATTTTTCGTTAACGCCGAGTACGCAGCATGGAACCGGCGGTGCAGGGGAGGTTAGTCGGATATGTATCCGTTATTAGAGGGCGTACGGATTCTGGAGGTAGGAAAGAGCGATTCGGCGCGATATTGCGGTAAAATTTTGGCCGAATTGGGTGCGGAAGTGTCGATGCTCTCAAGCATCGGGACGGCTCGCGCAGAGCAACGCGACAACCAAAGTCAACCTAGGCGCACACGGGAAGTGTTCGACCGCTACCTGAACCAAAACAAGGCAGTCCGCACCGGAAGCGGGCGGCTGGCGGACGAAGAAGAAATCAAACGGTGGAGCGAAGAAGCCGAGCTGTGCATTCTAGGTTATGAAGCTGCCGATATGGCACACCTGCCGTCAGCATTGCTGGCCGGAGGCACGAGTGTCCTCGCCATTACGCCGTTCGGGCTGACAGGGCCGAACGCCCATGCTCCCGGCGGAGATCTTATAGCCAGTCACGCTGGAGGATATGCTTATCACCTGGCCTTTCCCAGCAGCTCTCCCGATGACAATCCGCCTAAACGCGGTCCGGCCGGACAATCGCTATTATTCGCCGGGCTCATCGGCGCGGTAGCGGCCATCGGCGCTCTGCTTGGAACCGGGCGAGGCCAGCCATCGACATTCATGGACCTGTCGGAGCAAGAGGCCGTTGCTTCCTTATTATTCGAGGAATTAGCCGCCTACAATGAGGGCCATCTGCCCGCTGCGAGGCAGGTGGAGAACGCGGCGGAAGGTACGCCGGTTGCCGGAGGCTTGGTAGGCATTATGCCATGCGCCGACGGATTTGTCATGTGTTCCCCCCGCGAACAGCACCAATGGGATCGGGTTGTGGAATGGCTGGGTCGCCCCGGTTGGGCTGCGAGGCCCGAATTTGCAAGCCCGTCGTCAAGGATGCAGCATTGGTCTCAATTACAGGCCTATTTGAGCGAACAGACCCGTCACATGACGAAGCGGCAAGTTCACGAGGAGCTGCAGAAAAATAAGGTGGCGTGCTTCCCTGTCAATACGATTAAAGAAGCTTTTGCTATTGAGCAGCTTGACTTTCGGAAGTTTTGGCACACCTTGAATCCGGAAACAAGCGGACCTGCCGTCGTCTTGCCGGGGCTGCCTTTTTTGTTGAAAAGTACGTAGGTCTCGTTGATTGGCGACTCCTTTCATAAGGCAAGATTGCTCCAATCGAAGGGGAGGTAAGCAACCCGATGCTGCTTAAAGGTATCCGTGTGGTCGATTTTACTTGGGTCGTAGGAGGGCCGATTGCTACGCAATATTTAGGCCTGATGGGGGCGGAGGTCATTAAAGTGGAGTCAGCTACCCGGCCGGAATATCGGAAGCGAAGCGGATGGTTTCCTGCATTGAATGGTTCCAAGCTTAGCTGTACCCTCAATCTTAAGGAGCCGGAGGGCCAGGAATTAGTTAGAGAGCTGATTCGGAAGAGCGATGTGGTGGTTGAGAATTTCTCGACAGGGGTTACCGAGAAGCTGGGTATTGATTACGCACGGCTCCGTCCGATCAATCCGCGGCTCATCATGCTGTCGATGTCCGGTTTAGGGCGGGAAGGCCAGGCGCGGGATCTTCTCGGGTACGGATCGCTGCTGCAAGCGTACAGCGGGTGGACGTCATTGGTCAAGGAAACGGACTTGAGCGTCGAAGGGATGGGCGTCCGTCCGCCGTTGACGGATCATGTTGCAGGCGTTATGGGCGTGCTCGCCATATTGGCTGCGTTAAGGCGGCGCGACCAGTCCGGGCATGGAGCGTTGATTGACTTGTCCCTGCTGGAGTCGATTATGACGCTGCTGGTCGAGCCGCTGATTGAGGTGTCTTTGACCGGCGAATCGCCCCCGGTGGTCGGCAACGGTTCGCCCCATGCCGCCCCGCACGGTTGTTACGCTTGCTCGGGCGAGGACCGGTGGATCGCTTTGGCTATCTATGATGATGACGAGTGGGAGCGATTGGCCGATTTGATGGGGAACCCGGGGTGGGCACGGTCTTACCGCACAGGCGCGGAACGTTTGGCAAATTCGGAGCTCATCGATCGCACAATAGCGGGGTGGACCCGGTCCTGGGATTGTCATCAACTGGCGGAGCGTCTCAGGGAAATTGGAATTGCCGCTGCAGCGAGCAGCTCTTTTCACGACTTAGTCGCGGATCCGCATCTCCTGGATCGGGGGTATTTCACTCCGCAAGGCGACCAGACCGGCACATGGGTCAGGGGGCTCCCCTGGATCGATTCGCGCATGCAGCGCGGACATATACGGCCAGCCCCCGGTTTGGGCGCCGATAACGAATATGTGTTCAGGCAGCTATTGCAATTGAGCGATGCACAAATGGACGATTTGCGTTTCCGGGGCGTCTTGACATAAGGCGCAGCTTCCATTCCGGTCAAACCAAGGGAGGGTCATGTCATGGAAAAACAGGTTGACTTCGATATTGTGATTGTCGGCTGCGGCGTCGCAGGAGCGGCTGCCGCTCTGTCTGCAGCGGAACATGCCAAGCAAACCGGAAAAAACGCGCGCATTGCCATACTGGAGCGGACCGATTATCACCATCGGGGCGGAAACTCCCGCTGGACGGCAGCATTCCTGCGCATGGAGAGCCTGGAACGGACAGCAGACAACTTTGTCGAGGATATGCTGTCGTTCTCAAGCTATTATTCGGATAAGAAATACATCGAAACTCTGGCTGAACATGCTGGCGAAACGCTCAAGTGGGTGCATGAAAAAGGCGTCGATTTTGACCACCTCCCGACGATGTTTCTCACTTCTTCCAAACCGCGTTTACTGCCCGTCGGCGGGGGGCGCGCCATTATCGATTGTCTCTTGCGGCGTGCCGAAGCGCTTGGCGTACAAATGATTTATGAAACGACCGCCTGGCAGCTGCTGCTGGACGATGAAGGCGCGATAGAAGGGCTTATGGTCCGCGTTAAGGGCGGAACCTCGTACCGGCTCGGAACGAGAACCGTCATTCTCGCAGCCGGCGGATTCCAGGGCAATCCCGAAATGATGGCGCAATATATCGGCAGAGACGCCCATCAAATTCCGACCATAGCGGAAGGCGGGCTGGCCAACAAAGGGGAATGCATCCGGATGGCGATGGCCATAGGGGCCAAAGGGGCAGGTCAGTGGGATTCCTTCCATGCGGAGCCTGTTGACCCGCGAAGCAAGCGGGAAGAGGCTACCGTCATGACATACCCGTATGCCATATTGGTGGACCGGAACGGCAGGCGTTTCCTGGACGAAGGGATCTCCACGGTGGATGAGCAATACGAATCGGTTGCGCGAACGATCTTCTATGACTTGCCGGGCCGAATGGCTTATATGGTGTCCGACCAAAAGATGTTCGCCATTCCGAATTACGAACGGGCGCTGCAAACCGAACAACCGCCCATCGAAGCGGACACGATTGAGGAGCTTGCCGGGAAAATCGGGGTACCGCCGGAAAATCTCGGTGAAACGGTGCGGGCCTTCAACGAAGCGATCCAGCCTGGACCTTTCTACTGGGACCGGAAGGACGGTAAACATACCAGCGGGATTACACCGCCCAAATCGAACTGGGCGATTCCGATCGATCAAGGTCCGTTTATCGCCTACCCGGTCATCTGTTCCAATGTGTTCTCCTACGGCGGCTTGTTCACGGACACGGATGGACGTGTATTAACGGGCGATAACGATGCCATTCCGGGTTTATATGCCGCCGGTGAAATAACAGGTCTTTATTACGGCAAGTATCCCGGGGCCACGTCTGTCCTGCGCGGGCTTGTGTTTGGCCGCCGGGCCGGGGCGCATGCGTTAGCCTATGGGCTAAAGTAGAATCGGTATGCGATTCCGCGTGCCGCCCTTCATGCCGCATTTGATGCGGCAAGGCTGCTCTTAATGGACGGAACAAGCGAGCGTATTCCGATGCTGTCCTGGGAAGACCGGCAATCGCTAGTGAGATTCCCGGAATTATCGGAGCTTGAGAAGCGGTATCAGGATTAAAACCGGAGGTAGAGTGACCATGAACGATGCTTACCGGATTTTAAAAAAAATGAAAGAAAAAAAGGAACAAACATTTGCTCTGGCGACGATCGTTCATGTGGACGGTTCGGCTTACCGGCATGCGGGAGCTAAAATGCTGATCGGGGAAGACGACAGTCTATACGGGACCCTTAGCGCCGGATGTCTGGAAGAGGATTTGGCTTATCATGCCCGGGAGGTGCTTCAGACCCGGCAGCCGCAGACGTTAATTTATCATTTAAAGGCCGAGGATGATTTATCCTGGGGGCAGGGAGCGGGCTGCAATGGGAGTATTCAGGTGTATGTGGAGCCTTGCGAATGGGAAGCCAGGCCGCGCTTTCAGGATGAACCGGTATGGCCTCAAGTGGAATCGCTGCTGGATTCGGGTAACAAGGTCGCAAGTGCAAAAATAATAGGCGAAGATAACGGCCAAAGCGTACCGCTCTTTTATGCGGACAACGGCACGGTACTTGGGGACGCGGATCAAGAAACGAGGCGGAGAATCATCCCCGGACTCAAGAGGTTTTTGCAAAGCGGGCAAAAGCTGCAGGTCGTTAAGCCAGCCCATGCCGAAGCCGATCTCTTGTTCGAATTGTATGAGCCCCGGGAGCAGCTCTATCTATTCGGAGCAGGGCCCGATGTAGAACCGATTGTCCGGCTGGCCTCCAGCCTGGATTTCTATGTTACCCTCATTGATCCCAGAAGCAGCCGCTGCAACAAGACGGTATTTCCGGCGGCGGATCGATGCATACCCGAACATCCGGAAGCTTATTTGCAAACGAATCCGATACCGGGGAAAAGCTATGTGCTCATCATGACGCACAGCTTTCAGCGGGATCGGCATATTTTACGTCATCTGCTTTCATCGCCCCCCTATTATGTAGGGGTACTCGGGCCTAGACGAAGGACAGAACGTCTATTCTTGCCCGATGCAATGCCGGACTGGGTTCATGCTCCGGTAGGACTGCGCATCGGCGCCGAAGGACCTGAAGAGATCAGTGTAAGCGTCATGGCCGAGCTGCTCCAAATCAGGAATCGAAGGTAACGCGAGTAAGGAGTGAAACCATACCGGATATGGGCGCGATCGTAGCGGTTATTTTAGCGGCGGGGATGTCAAGGCGAATGGGACAGCCCAAATTGCTGCTGCCTTTTTTGGGGAAGCCTCTTTTTCGTTACAGTGTGGATGCGGCTATCCAGGCCGGTTTGCAGCCCGTAGTGATAGTCGGAGGCAGCCGCATGGAGGAGCTGCTTCGGCATGTCGCGGACTGCGCGGACATCGAAGGCATCGAGAACAAAGATTATCAATCGGGCATGGCTTCTTCGCTTCAAGCCGGCCTGCAGGCGGTAAAGGGGCGTGCCGATGCCGCGATCGTATTTTTGGCGGACCAGCCTCTCGTAGCTCCTGTCGTCATCAACGAGATCGTACGGCATTATAATCTTCATCGCCATGAGGGGATTCGTATTGTACGACCCGAGTATCAAGGACGTCCCCGACACCCCGTTTTGTTCGATGCCGATTTGTTTGCCGAGCTGGAACATATCCGGGGCGATGAAGGCGGAAAATCCATCCTGATCAAACATCGTTCCCTGCTGCACGTCGTTCCATTCGCTAATGAGCAATGGGGGATGGATATCGACACGCCCGACGATCTGCGGAAGCTTGAAAAAATAGCTTATGCAGATGGCGGTGAAGACGGGCCGAAGTGAGCTTCGGCCCGGTTATAGCCGTCATCGTTATAAGCGGTTGTCCGGCTATTCTTGGCGCAAATAACGCTTGTCCTTCAAAAACAGTTTCCAAAACAGGTAGAAAGCCGGGCCGAGAATGAGCAGTCCGATGACATAGGCGACAAGCAGAGCCCGGAATGTGCTGGGATTGGTGAACCCTTCCTCCACCGTCAAGTACGGATAGATGATGTACGGAAGATGCGAGAGGCCGTAGCCGATGCTGGCGAAGGCGTACTGGACGATAATCGCCGTGAACGCGACTCGCGGCACACCCGGCCCGCCATCCGGCCGGCCCCACAGCAAAGCCGTGTATCCAAAGACGAATGCGAGAATCGAGAAGATGAACCACAGGCTGTTGCGTTCGATGGCTTCCACGATCCAGTACGCCTCCGGCACCATGCCAAAGGTGGTGATGACCGCAAAAAACAGCGTGAAGGGACCGAGCCAAATCGCTGCTTTGCGGTACAGCCTGTAAGCCCCGTTGTCTCCCGATTCGTTGGAGTAATCGGCCAGAAACAACGCGGCCAGGTAGAGCTCGGTGGACAAGCCGAAGCCCAGGTGGGTCCAAAGCGTCCGGGAAGCCAGCAGCTGGCCGAAATGCAGCGAAGGCACGCCATCCACGATGTCGATGAAGCCGCCTAGCGAAATCGGCAGTACGGCTACAAGCAATCCGGGGATAAGAAGACCGGTCACGCCGGAGACGACGTTAAGCTCTTTGCCGTATCTTTTGGAGGAATAAGCGTATACCATAAAGCTGCTTCGGATCAACAGCAGGATCAGAACCAAGCTCACCGGCAGCAGCAGGGCGGTTCCCAGCATGGCGACGGCCTTCGGGAAAAAACCGACCAGCGCGACCACCACCAGAACGAGAAACGTATTGGTCACTTCCCAGGTCGGCGACAAGAATCGGTTCGCCAGCGCCCCCGCATTCGTCGCGTCGCTGCGGCCGAATACCATCCCCCAGAAGCCAGCCCCGAAATCGATGGAGCCCAGAATGGAGTATACGAATAACAGCAGCCAGACGAGCATAATCGCGAGTGTCGGTTCAGACATGAGTCCGTACCCCCTCATCGTCCAGCACCGGCATCTGCGGGTTCAGCTCTTTGGAGGCCGGATGGCGCTTGAAGTAGTAGAGCAGGACGAAAGCGGTCAGAAACAGCAGAATCACGTAAATGCCTACAAATAGCGCGAACAGCAGTCCCAGGTTGCCCGTTTTGGTGGCGGCATCCTTCGTGAGCTGCATGTGGTAAATCGTCCACGGCTGGCGGCCGGTGCAGCTGAAGATCCAGCCCGTTTCGATGCCGATAAGAGATAGCGTGCCCGAGCTTGCGAGAAGCCACAGCCCCCATCGGGGCAGCGTCCGCTTCAGCACGTAACGCCAAACCAGGGCGCCGAAGGACAAGCCGATGAGCACCATGCCGATCACGACCATAATATTGAACAGCGTATGAATATAAAGCGGCGGCCACAGCTCTTCGGGGTATTCGTTCAATCCCTTCACGACCGTATCGAAGCTGTTGCCCGCCAGGAAGCTGAGCGCCCCCGGAATTTCGATGCCGCCCTTCACTTCTCCCGATTCCGGGTCGGCCACCCCAAATATAGCGAGCGGCGCATGGTCCGTCGTTTCGAACAGTCCCTCCGCGGCGGCCAGCTTCTCCGGCTGGTAATGGTGCAGCATTTGCGCGGTGGCGTGCCCGTTCAACGCCGTGAACAACGAGAGCGCCCCGCCCACGACCAGCCCGAGCAGCAGGCTCCGGGAATGGTATTCGCGCTCTTCCGCCGATCTCCCCCGTTTCAACAGCTTATAAGCGGCCAACGACACGATGACGAACGCTCCCGTCATATAGGCGGAAGATAGGACATGCAGCGCCGTCGTATAGAGGCTCGGGCTGAAGATCGCCGCGATCGGGTCCACGTTCGAGACTACGCCGTTCACGAGATCGAATCCCCGCGGCGTATTCATCCAGGCATGGGCGTCTGTGATGAGGACGGCGGACGCACTGGCTCCCAAGGCAACGAAAAAGACGCTGACGATGCGAAGCAGCGGCGAGAGTCTATCCGCGGCGTACACATAGATCGACATGAATAAAGCTTCAAGCAGGAAAGCCCAGATTTCCACCTGAAAAGGCACGGCGATCACCTGGCCCACGATGGCCATAAAGCCGGGAAACAGCAAGGACAGCATGACCCCGACGATCGTGCCCGATGGAATCGCCACCCCCAGGATGATAGCAAAGCCTTTGGTCCAGCGCTTTGCCAGAATGGCATAATATTTATCTTTCCGGATATGGTACATCAGCTCCGCGAATAAGACCATGATGGGGATTCCAACCCCGAGCGTCGCAAAAATAATATGAAATGCCATTGAAGTGCCGAACAGAGCGCGGGCCAATACAACGTTATCCATTGTTTAAACGCTTCCCTTCAAACCACCGTTGGAATGTGTTCCTTCATCGAAGTTAATATGAACGGAAATGTCCCAGAATATGTATAAATATCCTGTAACGGATTTTCAAACCAACAAAGCTCGAAGAGATGATGATTGTTTATTCGGAACGAGGAGGATAGAATAGACAGAGAATGATTTTCGGGGAAGAGACGGAAGGGACGAGGGAAGTTCATGCTAATTCCAGTAGCAAGTCATATCGATAAAGTGGTCATTGCATTCCCGCAAGGCGGGGACGTCAATTGTTATCTCCTGAAGGGGGAAAGCGGGTACACCCTGGTCGATACGGGAATTCATTCCGAATCGGCGATCCAGCAATGGGAGAACGTGCTCGCGAACGGACTGACGATCGACAAGGTCGTGCTTACGCACACGCATCCCGATCATATCGGATTGGCAGGCTGGTTTCAGAAGCGCCTGGGGGTTCCTGTTATCATGTCGCGGATCGGGTACGAGACGATGCGCAAGGCCTATGAGCTATGGCTGGCCTATGCGGACGGCGAGAATGAGCCGTATCGGTTTTTACTGAAGCATGGCGGACCTGCCGTGCCGTACAAGCGAATGCTGCAGCAAGCGAGCGCCGGGTTTATGGAACCTGACGGACTCTTCGAGAACGGAGAGGAAATCCGCCTTGGCGACGGCATGTATGAAGCGTTATGGACACCTGGACATGCATTCGATCATTATTGCTTTTACGATCGCGAGAACGGCCGCCTGCTTGCAGGTGACCATGTGCTCGGCGATATTTCGCCCGTGATCACGCTTTGGTCCGATGACGGGGGAAATCCGCTTGAAGATTATTTCCGATCCTTGGAACAGATAGAGAAGATTTCGGCAGAGCTTGTCCTTCCTGGCCATGGGGGGCTAATTTCCGATTTGAAGCAGCGGGTATCGGAGATCCGGGACGGTCATCATGTTCGCATGCGCCAAATCATCGATATTCTCGGAGAAGAGGAAATGACCGCGGGCGAAGTGAGCCGAATCGTATATAACAACCAGGATGACAACGCCCGATTCATGATGGAAATTCAGTCGTCGCTCGCCCGTTTGACTTACCTTGAATCGCGGGGAGAGGTGTCTTCACGGCTTCAGGACGGGAAGGTGTTATTTGGCATCGCCCGATCCTGATGTTGTTTTGTAAATCCAATGTCAAAAAATTGTCCAGGACTTGGGGCCGGTCGCCAAAAAGGACCGTTTCTGCAAGAAACAACCCTTTGGCTAGGAACAAGGCCGGTTTTCAAGAACTATTCCTACTTGACACATAGGATTTATTGAATTAGTATTATTCAAAATGCCGACTAGACCACTAGAGGATTTCAATTCAAAGTATCGCTTGAATTGAAATCCTCTTTTTTTATGAAGAACATCTTAAAATTCAGACAAACATGAAAACGACTGTGGAAAAAGCCCTTTTCATGAATAAAGAAAGAATGGATTATAGCGAAATCATCTTGGAAGGAAAAATCTCATGAAAAAGAAGAAAATGCATTTGCTCCAGTATATGATGCCGCCTGCCACTCATCATAGCAGCGCAACGTGGAAACACCCACGGAATATGACGATGACGAATGCCTTTCAATGGAATCGTCCGGAGATTTGGCAAGAGATTGCCCGCATCGCCGAAAGAGGCAAATTCGATGCCGTATTTTTTGCCGATACGGAAGGCATCTATTCCGAGTATGAGAACAGCTACAAAAGTGCCGTGCGCTATGCCTCGCAAGTACCGTGTTATGAACCGTCGGTATTGATGTCATTTATGGGTGCGGTAACCAAACATATTGGCCTGACCATGACGTTTTCGGTGGCAGGTTATCCACCATACATTCTTGCGCGAAAACTGGCCACGTTGGATCACCTGTCACGCGGACGTGTCGGCTGGAATGTCGTCACTGCTTTTCATAAGAATGCATCCGAAAACCTTGGGTTGAGTGTTGAACAATATCATTTATCCCACGATCAGCGCTATGATCGGGTGGATGAGTATATGGAGGTATGTTACAAGTTATGGGACAGCTGGGAGCCGGATGCGATCGTGATGGATGCGGAAAACAACATATTTGCCGATCCGGAAAAAGTGCATCCGATTAATCACGAAGGAAAATGGTTTAGCTGCAAAGGCCCACTGAATATTGATCGTTCCCCGCAAGGATACCCGGTCATCCTTCAGGCTGGACAATCGTCGCGTGGAATCCAATCTGCCGCCAAACACGCCGAGCTTATCTTTACCCTTCAACCTGATCGCGAAGCAATGAAGGCTTATTATAATCGTTTGAAAGAAGAGGCAGTGAGAGTTGGGCGCGACCCGGATGATGTCAGGGTATGTTTTGGGCTGCAAGTTTTTGTCGGAGAGACAGAGGAAATTGCCCGCGCTAAAGCTGCTCTACACAATGCTCTCGTTCCGGCTGAAGCGGGGGTAACGATCTTGTCCGGACACTTGGGCTACGATTTGTCCAAACACCGACTTGACGAATTAATTGCTGATTTAAAAGTGCCAGGTATTCAGGGAATGATTGACGCTTATAAAAACAGTAGCTCTGCAAATGCAACCATTCGTGAGGCAGGGATGTTGCATGGCCGTGGCGTCATGACTCCCCAGTTGGTTGGATCGCCAGAGCAAGTTGCCGATTGGATGGAAGAGACAATGAATGAAGTGGGGGGAGACGGCTTTCTCTTAAGTCCAGCCTATTTGCCCGGTTCGGTGGAAGAGTTTGTGGAGTTGGTTGTGCCGATTTTACAAAAACGCGGGTTGGCCAGGACGGAATATGTTGAAAACGGAACATTGAGGGATAATATGAGGGCGCTTAACGCCTAAAAACGAATTGTATCTACCAGAAGATCAAACAGGAGTTTAATGGCAGTAATTTGAAAAACCTTTGCCGGAAATATGCGCCCGAGCGATCGGCAAGTGCGTCATATCCTTAACACGCCATAGTATGCGAATCGCCTGAAAAGCAGGGGTGCAAAGACACCCCTGCTTTCACTTCGATTTTGACAGCTATTTTGAGAAAACAACCCTCCGGAATAATTAATGCTTCCAATTCCAAGGGGCGTTATATTATAATTAGCAAAAAAGAAAGCGCTAACAGAGGAGGCGGGAAGATGGAACTAGCGTTGACGTCCGCGCAGCACCAGAAGCTGTCGATCACGCCGCAGCTGCGGCAATCGATGGAAATTTTGCACATGTCCTCGCTTGACTTGAGCGAGTATATAAGGGAGCACACGGCCGATAATCCTTTTATCGAAATAAACGCCGATCCCTATAAAGCAAAGTTCGGCCCATCTATGAAATATAGAAGCCTCTCCCCGAATGAATGGTGGTTAAATAGGAATCACAAGACTGAGAGCACCCTGGAGTCGGCTCTTCTGGAACAAGTGAAATATTTGAACCTCGACAAAGTAACCTTCGAGTTATGTACGCTTGTCATCGGCAGTCTGGATGAGAGGGGATACTTGCTTCAACAAAAGGAATGGATCGTCGAGCGTCTGGGCGTTTCGATCGAACAGGTAAACCATGCGGTGCAAATTATACAAAGCCTGGAGCCCTATGGTCTGGCTGCTTCTTCGCTGGAGGAATGCCTGCTTATTCAATTGGACCAGCTGGGGGATACGGATACGTTAATTCGCGATTTGGTCCGGTATGATCTGATGAGCATCGCCAAAGGCAAGATCCAGCAGTTGGCTAAAAAATACGCGACGGATGCTGCCGACATTCAGCAAAGGATCGACCGGATAAGCAAGCTCAACCCAAAGCCAGGCTCGATATTCAGTAATGAAAATCCTCATTATATCATTCCGGATCTTGTTCTGAAGAATACCGGACATACGATACAGCTATTCATCGAAGAACAATCCCTTCCCCAACTTTCATTAAATACCTACTATCTCGACATGATGAAACAAAACGATTCGAAGGAAGTATCCGGTTACCTGAAGAAAAGATGGCAAGCCGCCAAATGGGTGATGCAATGTATCGATCAAAGAAAAATGACGCTATTGAGAGTAGCCGGCGTTATTTTTGAAAGGCAATCCGAATTTTGCAGGAAAGGTCCGTCATTTATTCAGTCCATATCCATGAAGCAAGTCGCCGATATGCTGGACATCCATGAATCGACGGTTAGCCGCTCGGTCAACAACAAGTATGTCATGACGCCATGGGGATTGTATGAATTGAAGCATTTCTTTACCTCCTCCATTAAGCAGTCGGACGGGGAATCCGTATCCGCGGTACAGATGAAAGAACGGATTCGCGAAATCATCCGACAAGAAAATAAGTCGGCCCCGCTGTCGGATCAAAAAATTGCCGAGTATTTGCAAAAGGAAGGGCTCACGATTTCGCGACGAACCGTCACGAAGTATCGGGAGGACTTGAACATATTGTCGACCGCCCAGCGGAAAAAGTATTGAGCGGTTGCAGGGTTGGCATCGGGCAGCCGCCGTCATCCATAAGAAGAGCCGTTTCCTTCCTTCCATGGGAGGCTGTTACCGGCTCTTCTTTTACGCTTGAAGGAGGGATCGAGTTTGTCAACGGTAATTTTTACTTCGCCCTATCATGAAATGACGGTCATGGCCCATAAAGTGGCTAAAGAACTGAAATTGGAAATGACGATTGTGGAAACGGCGCTGGACGAAGCGGTGGAGATGGTCCGACCGTTCGTTCATCGGGACGGAGATGCCATTCTGGTGAGCAGAGGGGCCACGGCCAACCTGTTGGAAAAGGAATTTCCCGCCGTGAAGCTGTTAAGGGCGGAGTCGACGGAGTTCGATGTCATCTGTGTGCTGCATGAAGCCAAGAAAACTGGGAAACGGACAGGTTTGCTCTGGTCCAAGGAAGAGGAAATGAGATATAAATTGGACCATCTCATCCAAATTATCGGCATGGAGGTTTCTTATTATTTTTTTGAGAATTCGCTTGACTTTGCCTATCAAGTGGACCGGGCTAAATATGACGGCATGGAGATTATGATCGGCGGAGGATTGCGCGGCAAGCAAATGTGTGCGGAACGGGGAATCGGCCATATCAACGTGATTCCCGGTCTATCGACGATCCAGCAGGTGTTAGCCAGGGTTTGCGATATTTTGCATACAAGGGCGAAGGAAAAGCAGGCCTCTGAATTTATCCAAACCGTCATCGATTTGTCTCATGAAGGAATTATAGCCATCGACGAGCATGAACAGATTGTGGTGTTTAATCCGAAGGCCGCGCAGTTTTTTGGCGTTCAGGCTTCCGAGGTGTTGTACAAGAAGTTGACCGAGATCCATGAATCCGCGAGGTTCGGCAAGCTGTTCGGCGGGCCGGTGAACAGTCTGGAGGAAATTCAAGAAATATCCGGCATCACGCTTTTGGTGAATCGGGCGTCCTACATGGTCACCGGCGAGAACAAAGGAATCGTCGTCACCTTCCGGGATGCGACTCAAATTCAAGAATCGGAGCAGCGCATCAGGCGCAAGCTGTACTCCAAGGGGCTAGTGGCGAAATATACGTTTGACGACATCTTATATAGCAGTGTGCCGATGAACCGGCTCATCCAAAAAGCGAAAAAATATGCTCATGTCGATTGCAACGCTTTAATCATCGGCGAAAGCGGCACCGGCAAGGAACTGATGGCGCAAAGTCTTCACAATGCACATCCCGAGAGGAAAAACGGACCCTTCGTCGCCGTCAATTGCGCCGCGCTAAACGATCAATTGCTTGAAAGCGAATTGTTCGGATATGAGCCGGGCATGTTCACAGGCGCGCAAAAGCAGGCCAAGCCCGGTTTATTCGAGCTGGCGCACGGTGGAACTATCTTCCTGGATGAGATCGGTAAAGTTTCCATGGATCTTCAGGATAAGCTGCTGCGGGTGATCCAGGAGCGGGAGATTCGCCGGATCGGGGGGGAACGTAACATTCCGATAGATGTACGGGTCATTGCGGCCGTTAATGACGATATCCATGAGCTGATTGAGAAAGAGAAGTTCAGGTCTGACCTGTATTACCGTCTGGAGGTGCTAGTCTTGCCTATCCCACCGTTGAGGGACAGGATTGAGGACATTCCGGATCTGGTCAATTTCATGTTGAAAAAATATGCCCTCAAATACGGCAAGCGCGTTGCGCCTCTGCGGGAAGACCTGATTCGCCAATTGTGCGCTTACAACTGGCCGGGAAACCTGCGGCAGATGGAGAATATCGTAGAACGGTGCATGGTTATGGCGGACAATTCGGACGAATTGTCCACGGTTCTGATCCAAAACTTACAGGATGAATTCGGCAGAAACGAGGTCCGACAGGTTGATCCTCCGAAGGTTGACCAGCCTGACCCGGCCGATTCCCATACGCTTGCGGTAACCATTGGGACAATGGACGACATGCAGCGAAGCTTAGTGAAGCAGCTGCTGGAGAGAAGGGAGTATACCAAGACTCAATTAGCCAAAAAATTAGGAATCAGCAGAACAACCTTATGGAAATTGCTTCAGGAAGGCGACGATATCCTCATGCTGGACGGCTAGGGGGGCCTAACTGTTCGGCAGACGGTATGACATGGTGCGGTGATCTCTTCCCGGTACATGCCACGGAGAGGTCACTGTTTTTTTTCTTGGCTGTTCACTTTATTGACAAAGCCGAATCCTATTCACAATTTAAACAATAACCGTTTGTATGTTCATATATTTAACAGAATATGTTTAAAATGAGAACAATTCTGTTGTGAATAAAAAAATCCCGGTCATTTTTGTTGGCATGCTACTTGCTTAATAATTAGTATTAGAAGAACTTGCTTTGATAAAAGGGGCTTCTAGAGGAATGGGGGTGACGTTAACCAATTTGATAGCGCTTTCAATTATTTCTTAAAGGTGGAACGACTGACTTGATGACTAGAGGAACAGGCAGGCAAGCGAGCGGGGAATTTCATTAAAATGGAGGTTCTGAGATGAAAAAGAATACATTATCCAAGCTTTTGGCTGTCGGTCTGGCAGCGGTGCTGACGTTAACCGCTTGTTCGGGGGGAAGTCCCGCAGGCGGCAGCTCCAAGAGCGGCGGCCCGCAAAGCGGAGGAACGGCACAGCTGGCCCAAGGGGTCTCGGAGAAAGAGATTCTTGTCGGTCATCTAGCGCCCCAGAGCGGTGTTTCCGCTGTCTATGACTTGATCCGGCAAGGGATTCAGGCCTACTTCAACTATACAAACGAACAAGGAGGCGTACACGGCCGCAAGCTGAAGCTGATTGCTTATGACGACGGGTATCAGCCGGCGAAAACTGTACAGCTTGTCAAAAGACTCGTAGAAGAAGATAAGGTATTTGCCTTGCTGGGCAGTGCATGCACACCGTGCAATGCGGCCGCACAGCCTTATCTTACGGAAAAAGGCACGCCCGTCATCATGGTCAGCACGGGAGCCAAGCGCTTCGTCGACCCGCCGGTTAAAAATTACTTCGGCTCCTCCTTTCTCAATTATCGCGTAGAAACGAAAGTGTTTATGGACTACACCGTGAATAAGCTCGGTAAAAAACGGATCGCGATCGTGTATCAAAACGACGACTTCGGAAAAGAAAATTTGGAAGCCAGCCATGAGGCCGTGAAAAATTACCCCGGTGTTGAAATTTTAGGAGAAATTCCTTTTGTCGTATCCGATCCCGATATGAGCTCCCAAGCGCAAAAGATCAAGCAGCTCAACCCTGAGGCCATCATCATGTTCGGCCCGCCCAACCCGGTGGCCAACTTCAAGAAAGAACTGCATAAATACGGGATAAAAGATACTCCTTTTATTGTTTCTTCCATTGGAGCGAACGATCTTAATTTATTCAAACTGGCAGGAAGCGACGTCTGGGCGGGGACCATTAGCTCCGCGGTCATTCCTATGCCGGACGCCGTGGACGATCCGGGGATGAAGCTGTACGTAGAGCGTTTCTCGAAGGACTTCCCGGGCTCCTCCTACCATGGATTCGCCCAGTGGGGATGGTCCGCAGCGCAAGTCATGGTAGAAGGACTGAAGCGAACCGGACCGGACATCACTTACGATAAATTTTTCGACGCTATGCATACATTCGATAACTGGAAGGGATCCATGTATTCGGGCGTCACCTTCGCGCCGGATAACCATTACGGACTGACGAGTATGTTCATTACACAGGCCGTCGACGGGAAGATCATTCCGATTTCCAAAACGATCAACTTCAACCCGAAAACCAATGAGATCACTTATGAAAAATAAAGCATAAACAGAGCATCGCGGAACGGAAAGGAAGTGTCCGGTCTTTCAACGGACCGGACACGGCAGCAAGGTTAATGAAAGGCGGGATGGACGCATATGCTTCAACTCATTGTGAGCGGTCTTATTTTTGGCTGCATCTATGGACTCGCGGCTTTGGGGATTGTGCTGATCTTCAAAACCACGGATATCGCCAATTTTGCGCAGGGTGAAATGGCCATGATTACAACTTTTGTCAGTTTTATGTTTTTGACGAAGCTGGAACTCCCGTATCTGATTTCGTTTATTTTAGCTTTGGTTTTTGCCGGTATATTCGGTACTGTTGTCCACCGGATATTTATGAAACCGATTCAATCGGCGCCGCCCTTGAATCAAATCGTGCTGACGCTAGGGCTGTTTCTGGCGTTCAACGGGGTGGCCGGTTTGATCTGGGGGCACACCCCGGCTCCATATCCGCCGGCCTTTGCGGGAGACCCGTATGATCTGGGCGGCGTGTTCATCTCGATGAACGAAGTTTTCGTCATTGGCGTTACGGTGATCCTGATGTTTGGATTTTTCCTGCTCTTTCGCTTCACGGCAATCGGGCTCGCCATGCGCGCGTCCTCACAGGATAGCATGGCGTCGGAGTTGATGGGCATCAAAGTTTCCAGCGTCTTTACATGGACCTGGGGAGTAGGAACCGTCCTCGGCGGGGTGGCGGGAATGCTTACCGCTCCGTTCACCTTTCTTCAACCGAGCATGATGGCGGACGTGCTGATTATGGGGTTTGCGGCAGCGGTATTGGGAGGTTTCATCAGCCTTCCCGGAGCGGTTATCGGCGGCTTGATTATCGGCGTTTTTGGCAATTTGATCAGTTTTTATGTATCGCCCGAGATGAAATTGGTTTACACGTTCCTGCTGATCATCGTCGTTCTGTATATTCGACCGACCGGCTTATTTGGCGGAAACCAGTACTTGAAGAAGGTGTGAAGACATGCTGAGAAACCATTGGGTCAAAAAGGTCTTGCTGGCGCTGGTTGTCCTGCTGATGGCGGTCTACCCGCTGCTCGTTGGCTATTCGAACTATTTCCTGACGCTGTTCAGCATCACCTGCATCTATATTATTTCTTCGTTATCGCTCAACATCCTGGTCGGTTACGGGGGGCAGGTGTCCGTTGGTCATGCGGGATTTCTGGTGATCGGGTCGTATACGGTAGCCATATTAGGGGAAAGAGGAGTTCCATTCTTCGTATCCTTCCTGATGGCGGGCATCGTCAGCGGGGTGATCGGGCTGCTGATCGGCCTGCCCGCTGTGCGGCTTCGCGGTCACTTTCTGGCTGTGGCTACGCTCGGCTTCGGGCTGTCGGTGCCGTTGCTGGTTCTGAACTGGGATTCTTTAACGAAAGGCTATCAAGGCATGGCCGTATCGAGACCCGTTTTTCTATCCTCCGATATCGAATTTTTCTATGTGATCGTCGCCGTGACGGTTCTCGTCACCTGGTTCATCCGCAACATTGTCGCAAGCAGTCTGGGCAGGGCTTTCGTGGCCATCCGGGATAGCGAGGTGGCGGCACAGGCGATGGGCATTCATGTCGCGTTGTATAAAACCGTCATGTTCGTCATCAGTGCCTTCTTCACCGGATTGGCGGGCGGGTTGTATGCCTACTGGCTGGGCTACATCAGTCCGAGCGATTTTTCGGTGACCACATCCTTCCTCTTGCTGGCGATGATCGTGGTTGGGGGACTGGCCTCCATACCCGGCGCCATCATAGGCACGATTTTGTTCTCGGTGCTCCCTCATTTCACGGAACATCTCATTGGCATGCACAGCATCGTGATCGGTTCCGCGATGGCATTAATTATTTTATTACGGCCGGCAGGGCTTGTGTCCTTGAAGGGGCTTTTCAAGCGGAAGCTGAATAAAACCGTGGCGGAAGACCGTAACTCATGGTTATCGCAACAGGCAGGAGGTGAATAGGCGTATGCTGACGTTCCGTCATGTAACGGTAACTTTCGGGGGAATTAGAGCGATCAACGACCTCTCGTTTGAAGTGCCCAAGGGGGTAATTTACTCGCTCATCGGACCTAACGGGGCTGGCAAAACGACCGTGTTTAATTGCATCAGCCGATTCTATACGCCGATGTCCGGGGAGATCGTATTCAACGGGGAAGATCTGAACAAATACAAGCCGCATCAAGTCATCCGGAAAGGGATCGCCCGAAGCTTTCAAAATGTGGAGTTGTTCAAAAAAATGACGGTCATGGATAACCTCCTGACGGGTTACCATCCCAGAATGAAGAAAAATATCGTCTCCATCGCTCTGAATTTACCGGCCAATCGGGCCAGTGAACGGAATGCGGTGAGAAAAGCGCATGAAGTGTTGGAGCTGCTCAATATTTCCCATCTTGCCGGTGAAGAAGTATCGAACCTGTCCTTCGGCTATCAGAAGATGGTTGACATCGGGCGGGCGATGATGGCCGACCCGAAGATGATTCTGCTTGACGAACCGGTAGCCGGGATGAACCCGGTGGAGACGGAGCGTATCAGCCATCTCATTGTGCAATTGAAGAAGGAGATGGGTTATACCGTTCTGCTGATTGAGCATGACATGTCGTTGGTCATGAAGGTTTCCGATTATGTCACGGTCATGAACTTTGGGGAAAAAATAGCCGAAGGCCAGCCCAAGGAGGTCCAGAACGATCCGGCTGTCATTGAAGCGTATTTAGGGGAGGTGGATAGCTTTGTTAAAACTTCATGACATCCATGTTTACTATGGGCATGTCCATGCCTTGAAGGGTATTTCCCTGGAAATACCGCAAGGAAAGATCATTTCCTTGCTCGGGGCCAACGGCGCCGGGAAGTCGACTACCTTGAAGATGATTTCCCGTCTGATTCCGCCCAAGCAGGGAAGCTATGACCTGGAAAGCGAATCTATGCTGAAAAAAACGCCCAGCGATCTCGTGAAGCGCGGGGTGATACACTGTCCGGAAAACCGAAGGCTGTTCCCGCTGCTGACCGTTGAAGAAAACCTCCGCATCGGCTCTTTTACCCGAAAGGACAAGAAGGTGGCGGCCGATCTGGAGAAGGTGTTTGCCTACTTCCCGCGGTTGAAGGAACGGCTGAACCAATACGCCGGCACTTTAAGCGGCGGCGAGCAGCAAATGCTTGCCATTGCCAGGGCTTTAATGGGTAATCCGAAAATTTTACTGCTCGATGAGCCATCCCTTGGCCTCGCGCCCAATATCATTCGTGACATCTTCCAAATCATTATGAGAATCAATGAGGAAGGGACGATGATTCTGCTTGTGGAGCAGAATGTCCATTTGGCGCTGGAAATATCGCATTATACGTACGTGCTGGAGAACGGCAGAATCGCACTGGAGGGCGAATCCCGGCACATTAAAGAAAACGACAAAATTCGCCAGCTTTACCTTGGGGCATAAAGGATGAGGTGCTAGCACATGAAGGGTAAAATTGTTTATCAGACCGAACCGATGAAAATTGAGGTTCGGGAACATGAGTTTTCCGAGGAAGTCGAAGCGGGCTCCGTGCTGCTGGAGGTGCTTCAAACGAACGTATGCGGTTCGGAACTGCACGTGTTTAAAGGCCATCACCCTACCTTGAAGTGCGGAGTCATCGGTCATGAAATGATAGGCCGGATTGCCAAGCTGGGGGACAACGTAAAGACGGACAACGCGGGCAATCCGGTGCAGGTAGGGGATCGCGTCGTGCCGGTCTATTTTGTAACCTGCAATCAATGCAGAGAATGCTTGGCAGGTAATCTCCATCATTGCATTCATATGTATAAATACCAGGGGCAGAGCGGAACATTCGCCTCTTATTACACGGTTCACCACGATCAATATTTTTTCAAAGTGCCTGACGGCGTGTCCAATGCGGAAGCGGCCAGTGCGAACTGCGCTTTCGCCCAAATCTTATTCGGCCTTGACAAAATTCATATCAACCCGGGCGATTCCATCGTTATTCAAGGGGCCGGCGGATTGGGATTAACCGCTTGCGCCGTCGCCAAGGAGAGAGGGGCTAAAGTGATCGTGATCGACAGCGCGCCCTCGCGTTTAGTTACGGCTAAGAAATTCGGAGCAGATGAGCTTATCGATATGAACGCCTACGATACGCTGGATGCAAGAGTGAACCGCGTCAAGGAGCTGACCGGCGGCTGGGGGTCCGATTTTGGCTTGGAGGTAGCCGGAGTTCCCGATGCGTTTAGCGAAGGCATCCACCTTGTGAAGCAGAATGGCAAATATGTCGTCATGGGAAATATTACGCCGGGGCATACGACGGCATTTGATCCCGGTTTGCTGGTCCGGAAAGCCATTGAGATTATTCCTGCCAATCGCTATAACCCGGAGTATCTGTATAAGTCCTTGCAATTTTTAGAGAGAAACGCAGGGAAATATCCGTTTGCCGGCTTGTTGGACGCTGCATTCTCCTTGGAAGAAGCGACGCTTGCTCTGGAGAAATCCGCAAACCGTGAAGTAACGAGAGCCACAATTCTAGTAAATAAATAATAAGGAGTGAGGGCGAATGGATCGACAAATCGCTTTGCAGGAAACATATGGGCATTTCATTGGCGGTCAATGGGTGGAGCCGGCCAATCATCAATATTTTGAAGGGGTGGACCCTTCTACCGGGAACAAAATTGCGAGCTTTGCCCGCGGGAACAAGGAGGATATCGAGCGCGCCGTCCGCAGCTCGGAAGAAGGGTTTCAGGCTTGGTACGCCTTGAAGCCGAGTGCCCGCGGACAAATTTTAAACCGCGTGGCCCAGCTTTTGCGTAAATACAAACAAGATTTTGCTTACATGGAAACGATCGATACCGGGAGACCGCTCGTTTTTTCAGCATCTTTGGTAGAAACGAGCGCCAGGTATTTCGAATATTTGGGCGGGGCGGCGGACAAAATTTTCGGCGAGGTGATCCCGGCCAGCAACGAACACCTGACGTATACATATCGCGAGCCGTATGGGATAACGGGACATATTACGCCATGGAACGTGCCCATTACGCAGGCGGCGAGAGGAGCGGCCAGCGCACTTGCCGCGGGGAATTCCGTCGTGATGAAGCCTGCCGAGCAGGCCTGCCTTTCTACGTTGGAGCTGGCTAAGCTTTGCGTTGAGGCGGGGATGCCGCCCGGCACTTTCAATGTGGTCACGGGCTACGGCGAGGAAGCAGGCGCCCCGCTCATCAACCATCCTGCGGTACGGAAAATTGCTTTTACAGGCTCGGTCGAAACCGGACAAATCGTCATGCGGGCCGCCGCCGATCGGATTGTTCCCGTTTCCCTGGAGCTGGGCGGTAAATCGCCGAATATCGTGTTTGATGATGCGGATTTACATCCGGCTGCGGCAGGTTCCTTGCGAGCCTTTACATTTAATACCGGCCAGGTGTGTTCGGCGGGTACGCGCTTAATCGTCCAGCGTTCGATCCTGCCTGCCTTTGTCGAACAATTAATTGAAGAAGCCCAACAAATAAAGATCGGGTATGGCATCGATAATCCGACGATCGGTCCTTTGGTTTGTGAAGAGCAGCTGCACCGCGTGCTCCGGTATGTGGAAATCGGCAAACAAGAAGGAGCCCGGTTAGTTTACGGCGGCAGCCGCATGCAAGAAGAGAAATTGAAAGACGGCTATTTCATGCAACCTACCATTTTCACGGATGTTACAAACACGATGACCATTGCCCGGGAAGAGATATTTGGCCCTGTCGTCGTCGTCATTCCCTTTGATACCGAGGAGGAAGCGATTCGATTGGCCAACGATACAGAGTTCGGTCTGGCGGCTGCAGTATGGACGGAAAATATACACCGGGGGCATCGTGTCGCCAAACAACTGCAGGCCGGCCAAGTTTATATTAACGATTACAGTCCGATCGATGTGGAAGCCCCTTTCGGCGGGTACAAGAAAAGCGGAATCGGCCGGGAAAAAGGCTTGGAATCGCTGCACACGTATACCCAAGTAAAAGCGGTAAGCGTTAAGCTGTAAAAATTTCTTATACGCTCCGGTCTGGAGGGCGGTGGAGGATGGATCGATATGAGCTTGGTTGATGAGATGGCGAAGTTTATAGTAAGCGAAGCAGCCGGGAAGATCGGGGAGAACCACCGCCGGCGTGCGATTGAGCATATCCTGGATACCCTTGGCGTCGGATTGGCCGGAAATACCGATCCGATCGCTTCCAGCCTGCTAACCTATACAGAACGCCTGGGAGAGCGGGGAGGCTATACCCTGCTGGGGAACGCTGTTTCTGCATCGTTGTTACAAGCTGCGTTTGTAAACGGGATTCTTTGCCACGCCCTGGATTATGACGATTCGTCCTGGCGGCTGATTGGGCACCCGAGTGCCGTCGTTCTTCCTTCCGTCATGGCAACGGCAGAAAGCATGGATGCCGGCGGACGGGAGCTCGTAACGGCTTATTTGATCGGAACCGAAGTTTCCTGCAAAATCGGGGCAGCGGCGGAGCCGGAGCTTTATCAGGCCGGCTGGCACGCGACCGGCGTCGTCGGCGTTCTGGGCGCAGCGGCGGGAGCGGGGTATTTGCTTGGTTTGAGTCTCGACCAGATGATCCATGCTTTGGGGATAGCCGCGTCCTCGGCTAGCGGCTTAAGGCAAAATTTCGGCTCCATGACCAAGCCGTTCCACGCCGGAATCGCCGCCCGCAATGGAGTTAACGCCGCCTATTTGGCCCAATGCGGCTTTACCTCCAATCCGGAAGCGTTGGAAGGAAAAACAGGTTTTTTCGCCAACTTCGCCAATAAACAACCGGTGTTGAAAGAAAGCATGGGAGAACCCTTCGACCTCTTGCAGCCCGGTTTTTTTGTCAAGCCGTATCCGTCGTGCGCAGCTACCCATACGGCCATTGACGCCATGCTGTCGCTGGTCAAGGAGTATGGATGCCAAGCGGACCAAATCGAGAGCATCTATGCGGGCTGCGGTCCGGTCGGGCCGATCATGCTGGTTCACAACCGGCCGCTTCAAGGGACCGAGGGAAAGTTCAGCATGCCCTTTGTTCTCGCGGCCGCAGTGGCGGACGGCGAGGTGGGGCTGGATACGTTTACCGATGACAAAGTGAACGATCCGGTCATTCGGGGGCTCATGGAGAAGGTGGAATTTGGAATCGATGAGCAATATCGGACCCGAAGCGTGGAAGAGGCCCCTGCTCTCATTCGGGTCAAGCTGAAGGACGGGAGGGTGCTGGAAAGGAGCAAGCAAATGGCCGACGGCAGCCCGGAGCATCCCCTTAGCTATGAAGCGTTAATCGGCAAATACCGGGATTGCGCAGGGCGGGTACTCACCCCTGACCGTGTCGAACGCAGTCTGGAAAAGATTGTATTCCTGGACAGCCTGCCGCGTATTTCTTCCCTGACGACAGAACTGAGACCCGGCTGAGTTCCAGATAGGGATGTTCACTTTTTTAACAACTTTAACGACGGGCGAGATGAGTTCAAATAATGAACATCCTTCGTTCAATATTTGCACAGCTTAACGGTACGAGGCTGGAAAAACCCGCATGAAACGGTTGGCATGATACTTGCAATATGAATAATCATAACGAAGATTATTATTCCAGGAGGTAGAAGGGACATGATCGTTCGATATCAGGTTCAAGATGAAGTTTGTTACGGCTGGCTGCAGGAAGGGGAAATCGCCAAGCTGCAGGGCGATATTTATGGGGAATATGCTCGCGGCGAAGCGCGGACGCCTCTAAGCAGGGTCAAGCTGCTGTCTCCCGTTCAGCCATCCAAAATCGTTTGTGTCGGCTTGAATTATGTCGACCATGCGAAGGAAGTCAACCTGGATCTTCCCAAAGAGCCGCTGCTCTTTCTGAAGCCGTCCACCACGGTGGTCGGACCTGGAGACCCGGTCATCTACCCCGCCCAAAGCAAACGTCTCGATTATGAAGCGGAGCTGGGGGTGGTTATCAAGAAAAAGGCTTACCGGATTCGTGAGAACGAAGCAGCGGATTATATCCTGGGCTATACATGCGCGAACGATATTACGGCCCGGGATATCCAGTTTGCGGACGGTCAATGGACGAGGGGGAAATCGTTCGATACGTTTTGTCCGATCGGTCCCGGCATCGTTCCGGGTATCGATCCGTCCGGCCTGGAGATCAAGCTGACGGTAAACGGTGAAGTGAAACAGAGCTCCAATACGAAAAACCTGATTTTTTCCGTCCCTTATCTGGTTCATTATATCAGTCAGGTCATGACGCTGCTGCCGGGCGACGTCATCATCACAGGAACTCCTGCAGGCATCGGGCCTATGCAAATCGGCGACGAAGTAAGCGTTTATATCGAGGGAATCGGCGAGTTGAACAACGATATCGCCGGCGATGAGCGGTAGCGAAGGGCGAGTCAGGGGACCGCTCATGAAAGGTGAACAGGAAGGGGAATGAAAGTGTCTGACAATCGCGTATGGATTTCGGATGTATGTCCGAGGGACGGGTTTCAAATTGAGCCCGAGCTCGTCCCGACCGAGGTCAAAATTAAGGTGATCGACGCTTTATCGGCTGCAGGAGTTACCGCGATCGAAGTTACAGCGTTCGTACATCCGAAAGCGGTTCCGCAGATGGCCGATGCGGAGGAAGTGATGCTGAACATCAAGCGAAATCCGGGCACCCGCTATGAGGTGCTGGTGCCCAATTATCGCGGGGCGGAGCGCGCCCTAAGGACCAATCCCGATCAGCTCAATTTGGTCGTATCGGCGAGCGAGAGCCATAACCGCTCCAATCTGCGCCGTGGGACCTTTGAAACGTTGAACGAATTTGTGGAGGTTGCCAAACTGTGCGCCGAAGCGGGAGTGCCGGTGCGGGGCGGTGTCGCGACATCGTTCGGTTGTCCGTTCGAAGGGAAGGTTGCCCGGTCTCGCGTACTCGAAGTGATTGCTCAATACCTGGATTTGGGAGCGGAGTCGGTTACGCTCGCCGATACGACTGGAATGGCCAATCCCGAGCTGGTCCGGGAAACGGTTCGAGACGTGAAAGCGAAATGGCCGCATCTGGAAATTCATATGCATTTTCATAATACGCGGGGAATGGGGCTGGCCAACGTTTATGCGGCCTATGTGGAGGGAATCCGTCATTTTGACGCTTCCTTAGGGGGCATTGGTGGTTGTCCTTTTGCGCCGGGGGCAACGGGAAATATTTGCACCGAAGATACGGTGAATATGTTTCATGACATGAATATCGCAACAGGCATAGATCTGGATCAGCTGTTGGCCGCAAGCCGCCGTTTGGAGCGGCAGCTGGGTCATCAGCTGCCGAGCCAAGTGTTGAAGGCAGGTAAAACGATGGAGCTGCACCCGCATCCCTAAGGGAATAGTAAAGCCCGGACCCGACGATCGGGAAAGAGGAGGATCTGATGAACGGTTTGCTGGAGGAAAGAGTGGAGCAGGGCGCTGTTGCGGTGCTTACGTTACATCGCCCGGAGGTCATGAACTCGATTAACACCGAATTAGGGTTCGCGTTAAGAGATGCGCTGGACCGATTAAACGAGGATGCATCGGTTCGGGTTATTGTTTTCACGGGTGCAGGCGAGAGGGCCTTCTGCACCGGCGGGGATTTGAAAGAACGAAATCAAATGACCAATGAGCAGTGGCTTAAACAGCATCGGCTGTTTCAAGACGTATTCCGCAAAATTCGTCAATCCGACAAGCCGGTCATTACGGCGGTCAACGGGTTTGCTCTCGGAGGCGGGTGCGAATTAGCGTTAAGCGGTGATTTTGTATATGCTTCGAAATCCGCCAAGTTCGGGTTACCCGAAGTGACGCGCGGCATAATCCCCGGGGTGGGCGGAACGCAGACGATTGGAAGATTCCTTCCCCGGGGGCTTGCCCTGGAGCTGCTGTTGACAGGGAAACCTCTCTCCGCGGAAGCAGCGTTCGAATATGGAATGGTCAATAAACTGCTTGAGCCGGGTGAATTGTTGAAGGAGACGCTGCAAGCAGCCCAGACGATTGCGCAAAATTCGCCCTTGGCGGTAAGAATGGCCAAGAAAGCATTTCGCTTGGGCATCGATCTTCCGCTGGAGGAAGGGATCGAACTCGCCCTTGAGTGCTACAACCGCACCATTGTGCACCCGGACCGGGAAGAAGGGATTCGGGCATACAACGAAAAAAGGCCGCCCGTATTCCTGGATATCGTCTGAGTCTATAACAAAATCCAACTGAAACGAGGAGAAAACTATGAAATCGACGGAAAGCGAACACCAGATCATACGGGAAAGCATACGCGCTTTATGCAAGAAATTCCCCGATGCTTACTGGAGAGACAAGGATGCGCAGCATCAGTACCCGGAAGAGTTTATTGACGAGCTGACCAAGGAAGGATGGTTGTCGGCGTTGATTCCCGAACAATACGGGGGCTCGGGTCTCGGCATGATGGAAGCCGGCATTATCCTGGAGGAAATTAACCGCAGCGGCTGCAATGCGGCGGCGGGCCATGCTCAGATGTATACGATGGGGGCTTTGCTTACGCACGGAAACGAGGAGCAAAAGCAAAGGTGGCTTCCCCAAATCGCCTCAGGTGAAGTTCGGCTGCAGGCGTTCGGCATTACCGAGCCGACGGCCGGATCGGATACGACGAGCATCACGACGTTTGCCGAAAGAAAAGGGGACCGGTATGTGATCAAGGGCCAAAAAATTTGGACCTCCCGGGTGCAGCATTCCGATTTGATGATGGTGCTTGCGCGCACCACGCCTAAAGACAAGGTGGCGAAGAAAACGGACGGACTTAGTTTGTTTATTCTCGACTTGCGGGAGCAGGAGGGGAAAATTCAGGTCAGGCCGATCGAAACGATGATTAATCATGAAACGAATGAGGTGTTCTTCGAAGGGGCGGAAGTGCCGGTAGAAAATTTGATCGGCGAAGAAGGCAAAGGATTTAAATATTTGCTGAGCGGGGTCAATGCGGAACGGATTCTCATCTCTTCGGAATGTATCGGAGACGGCCTGTACTTTGTCGATAAAGCGGTGGAATATGCCTCCTCGAGAGTGGTATTCGGGCGTCCGATCGGACAAAATCAAGGCGTTCAATTTCCAATCGCGCAGGCTTATATGGATATTGAAGCGGCAACCTTGATGCGCAACCAAGCCGCCCGTGAGTTCGATCAGGGCGACACGCGCGGGCCGGAGGCGAATATCGCGAAATATTTGGCCTCCGAAGCATCCTGGAAGGCGGCCAATATGGCCATGAACACATATGGCGGATTTGGTTTTGCAACCGAATACAACATTGAGCGGAAGTTCCGTGAAGCCAGACTGCCGCTGGTCGCGCCAATTGCCAATAACCTGGTCGTCAGTTATGTCGCCCAGCATGTGCTCGGGCTGCCGCGCTCCTATTAGATTCCGGATTGTTGCGCGGCGATCGTCAGGGTGGGATCAAGCTTGAAGACTAACGCATTACAGGAGGGAATATGTGGCCTTTAGATGGAATTCGCGTCGTTGATCTTACGCAAAATGTCGCCGGTCCCTATACCGCTATGATATTGGCCGATCTAGGGGCATCCGTGACGAAGGTGGAGCCTCCGGGCGGGGATGCGACCCGCGGTTGGGGTCCCCCCTTCTGGGAAGAAGCCAGTCCGACTTTTCTTGCGTTAAACCGGAATAAAGCCCAAGTTTATCTCGATATCAAAACGCAAGAAGGAATAGATCAGCTGCATGGCCTTCTCCAGGATGCGGATGTGCTGCTGGTCAGCAGCCGCCCGGGAGCGATGGAACGTCAAGGATTGGACTTCGAAAGCTTGGCGGAAAGCTACCCCCGGCTTATTTACGGGGAAGTAACCGCATTCGGGAACCACGGCCCGAGACGGATGGAGGCCGGATATGATCCGCTGCTGCAGGCGATGGCGGGAATCATGAGCGTAACGGGTCATGAGGGTCAGGAGCCCGTTCGCGTAGGGACTTCCATCATTGACATGTCGACCGGCATGTGGCTGGCGCTAGGCGTGTTTGGGGCTCTGCGGCTGCGCGAGCAGACAGGAAGAGGACACCGGATCACCAGTTCGTTGTATGAAACGACGATCGCTTGGATGTGCTATCATATTCCGGCCTATTGGGCATCGGGCGTATCGCCCCAAAGATGGGGATCGGGACCGGCCATGATTGTCCCCTACGAGGCCTTTCCGACGCAGGACAAATGGGTTGTTATCGCTGCCGGCAACGATGGTTTGTTTCATAAGCTTTGCGGCGTTCTGGGCAGGGAGGAATGGATCGCCGACCCGCGTTTTGTCACCAATGCGGAGCGCGTCATCCATCGAAATGAACTAAGAGCCTTGATCTGTGATATTACCCGGCACGAGAGCTCGGCCTATTGGATCGAAACGCTGGTCAAGAACGGCATTCCGGCGTCGCCTGTCCTCAATGTGGCCGAGATGATGAAAGAGCCCCAGCTTGAAGCCAGCGGCATGATTCAATCTATCGGACACAGCCGGATCGCGGATTTTAAATCGGTAGGGCTGCCCTTGAAGATTGACGACGAACGTCCGCCGCTTCGAGTCCCGCCACCCTTGTAAGGGCACGCAGAGGGCTGTCTGATGTCCGCCCAGAACGGCCCTTGTCTTTTATAGACAGGAAGCAGCACCATCAAAGGAGGGGAACGGTTTGAACATTTGGGTTTGCTTGAAGCAAACGTTCGATACCGAAGAGAAGATCAAGCTGGTAAACGGTCAAGTGGTGGAAGACCAGGCCAATTGGGTGATTAATCCGTATGACGAATATGCGGTGGAAGAAGCGCTCAAGCTGCGCGAGCAATTCGGCGGCGACGTTACCGTCATCTCGGTCGGTCCCGCGCGCGTGGAAACGGCGCTTCGCCATGCACTCGCC
Source organism: Paenibacillus sp. tmac-D7 (assembly GCF_006519665.1). Taxonomy (NCBI): domain Bacteria; kingdom Bacillati; phylum Bacillota; class Bacilli; order Caryophanales; family Paenibacillaceae; genus Paenibacillus; species Paenibacillus sp. tmac-D7. The sequence continues at coordinate 41,668 of NZ_VIDW01000009.1, forward strand.
ATGGGAGCGGACCAGGCCGTCGTTATCAGCGGAGTGGAGGGGGACGAATATGTCGTCTCCAAAGCGTTGGCCCATTATTTGAAAGACAAGGAAATCGATATGATCCTTACGGGAAACCAGTCGGTCGATAACGGGGCGGGGCAAGTGGGGGTTCGTCTGGCGGAACAATTGAAGATCCCTTATGTCACATCGGTCGTCAAGCTGACCGTCGAACAAAACCAGGTGCAGTTGGAGCGGGATGTGGAAGGCGACATTTATCAAATCGAAGGCCAACTTCCGCTGCTTCTCACATGCCAGCAAGGACTCAACAATCCACGATATCCCTCGCTTCCTAACATTATGAAATCGAAGAAAAAAGCGATACATACGATCCCGTCCGATGCATTCGCCGGTATGGATCAGAACGCCAAGACGGAAACGGTGGACCGGTACTTGCCTCCTCAGCGAAAGGCGTGCCAATTCGTCCATGAAGGCGATTCGTCCGGTTCGGCGCGCGCACTCGTCAGCATCCTGTTCGATAAAGCTGTTATCTATTAGGGAGGAGAACGTCTGATGAATAAAAAAGTGTTAGTGTTCGCGGAGTCGAAGGGCTCCGTCCTGCGCCAAGTATCGTTAGAGGCGCTGTCGCTCGGCAAACAAATCGCAGGTCAGGGCGAATTGATCGCCGCCGCATTCGGCAGCGGGGCCGACGGCTATGTGGAAGCGCTCGGTCAACATGGCGCGAATCAGGTATGGACCTTATCTGATGATCGGTACAACCGTTATCATTCGGATCTTTATTTTCATGCTTTCGTCCAAGTCATTCAAGAGACGAATCCGGATGTGATCATCGTCGGACATACGGCGAACATGAAGGACGTCGCACCGCGGATTGCTTCCCGGTTCGGATATGGCTTGATTACGGATTGCACCGGGGTGGAATTCGAAGGCGAGGAGCCGATTTATATCCGCCCGATTTATGCCGGGAAAGCTTTTGAGAAGAAACGGTTTACCTCCTCCGGGGCTATGTTTATTACGATTCGTCCGAACAATTTCAAGGTCGAGCCGTCCCCGACCCTGCCGGCAACGGTTCCGTTTCAAGCGGAGCCTGTCGATCTGCAAACCGTGATCCGCGAAATCGTGCTCAAATCGACCGGAGCGATCGATTTGGCGGAAGCCAAGATCGTCGTTTCCGGCGGGCGCGGCGTGAAGCATCCGGATGGATTCGAGCCGCTGCAAGAGCTCGCGTCCGTATTGGGCGGGGCCGTAGGAGCTTCCCGTGGGGCATGCGATGAAGGATACTGCGATTACGGCTTGCAAATCGGCCAGACGGGCAAAGTCGTCACACCCGATCTCTATATCGCATGCGGAATCTCCGGGGCGATCCAGCATGTGGCCGGCATGTCCAATTCGAAAGTGATCGTTGCGATTAATAAAGACCCGGAGGCGCCGATTTTCCAGATTGCCGATTACGGCATCGTGGGCGATCTGTTCGAGATCGTTCCATTGCTGACGGCAGAGTTTAAAAAGAAAATCGCCAATTGATTTGAAGTGATCGATTATATAGATTACATACGGGGAGAGATTGCGATGTGGGCTGGGGTCCAACTTTTATTGTTTTTGATAGTAACGGGAACCGGGCTTTATTTCGCTGCCAAAGTCATCTATGCCCGCTACAGTTATATACGATTAGGCCAGCCTGCATCCGTCCCCTATACGATTAAAGAGCGGTTGAAGGCGTTTGCCGCTGAAATTTTCGGTCAAACGAAGCTGCTCAAAGACCGGAAAAGCGGATGGATGCATGTCATCATCTTCTATGGCTTCTTGATTGTGCAATTGGGCGCCATCGACTTGATTTATAAAGGCATAGCCGGAAAGCCTTTGCCCATTCCGGGGTATTCCGTTTTTTCGCTGCTGCAGGAAACGACGGTCGTTCTTATCCTGCTCGCCACGGGCTATGCCGGATACCGAAGGTATGTCGAGCGAATCAAACGGCTTAAGCGGGGCTGGAAGCCGAGTATCGTCATCTTTTTCATTTTCTTTCTGATGCTTTCCGTTATGTTGTCTCTAGCTTTGGAGCGCGCTATGCTGCGGCATGTTGAATTTTCCTGGGACGCTCCCCTGTCTTCTCTGATGGCCATTCCGTTTCACGGTATGTCAGCAACGGCGAACCATGTTTTGTTTCTTGCCTGTTGGTGGATGCATCTGCTGATCCTCCTTTCCTTTGCAATCTACGTCCCGCAATCGAAGCATTTTCATATTATTGCGGCGCCGATCAACATATGGCTCAAGCGAAGCGAACCGGTCGGAAAGCTGAAAAGCATCGATCTGGAAGATGAGAACGCCGAATCGTTCGGGGTAGCGAAAATTGAAGATTTTAGCCAAAAGCAAATGCTGGATTTTTATGCGTGCGTCGAATGCGGCCGATGCACCAACGTTTGTCCCGCGTCGAACACCGGAAAATCTCTTTCTCCGATGCATATGATTTCCAAGATGCGCGATCACTTAACGGAGAAGGGCCAACGCTTAACGTCGCAATCCCCTTGGGTGCCAAGCTTTGTAATGGGCTACGAAGGCGTGCATACGTTCCGCAACGGGAGTCCGCACGGCTCTTTCCCGGAGCGCGACGGAACCGATATTGCGCCTACGATGCATTTGCAGCAAGCGGGCTGGTCGGTTTCGGATCAATCTATCGAAGACGTCAACTTGATCGGCGACGTCATGAGCGAGCAAGAAATATGGGAATGCACCACATGCCGGAATTGCGAGGATCAATGTCCGGTCGGGAATGAACATGTCGACAAAATTATCGATCTGCGGCGGCAGCTTGTCCTTATGCAGGGCAGCATCCCTTCGGGCGGGCAGCGTGCGCTCCAAAATATTGAAAGACAAAGCAATCCGTGGGGGTTCAGCCAAAAGGACCGTTTTAAATGGAAGCACGATTTCGTGGATTTGCACGTCCCCACGGTCCAAGAAAATCCCGACTTTGAAATTGTTTATTTTATCGGCTCGATGGGCTCTTATGACGCCAGAAGCAATAAGGTGACCCGTTCGTTCGTCCAGCTGCTCAACAAAGCGCAGGTCAATTATGCCGTGCTCGGCGAAGAGGAGAAAAATTCCGGCGATACGCCACGCCGGCTGGGCAATGAGTTTTTGTTTCAGGAGCTCTGCAAGGAAAATATGGAAACGTTCAAGAAATATAACGTAAAAAAGATTGTGACGGCTTGTCCGCATACGTATAACACGTTGAAAAACGAATACCCGGAGTTTGGGCTCGAAGCGGAAGTGTATCATCATACGGAATTGCTGGATGCATTGATCAAAGAAGGAAAGTTAATTCCCAAACGCGAAGTCAGGGAGCGGATTACTTACCACGATTCCTGTTACTTGGGACGGTACAACCAGGTGTACGATCAACCGAGGGACATCTTAAGAGCGATCCCCGGCGTGGAATTGGTGGAAATGGAGCGAACCCGCGAGAACGGGATGTGCTGCGGAGCGGGCGGCGGTTTGATGTGGATGGAAGAGACGGCCGGCAAACGCATTAACGTGGCGAGAATCGAACAGGCGATGTCCGTTAACCCGACAACGGTCAGCAGCGCCTGCCCCTACTGTCTGACGATGATGAGCGACGGGGCGAAGGTGAAGGGCATCGAGGAGCAAGTAAAGGCGAAGGATATCGCGGAAATCTTAGCGGAATCCGTTTTGTGAAACGGACCTTCGCATCCTATGTATATAGGCGAGCGCCAAGACTTACAGGCTGTATGCTGTAGGTCTTTTGGCGTTGCGGCAATCTGTGATCATTACCCCGGGCCTCTGCGCCCAATAATAATGGAAAAGCACACGTATTGATAAAAAAAACACACCAATTCCCGAATCAATCTAAGTAAAATACAAGTAGTAAAAACAATAAACCAATGGGGGGAAATGATCCGGGGCGGTTAGAAAACTTAAAAATGTAAGCGTATTATTATCTGATTCTATTACTTATATAATTTGGAGGAGAAAGATGAAAAAAATAACTAGTGTCGTTGCAAGTGTATTACTCGTTGCGTTGCTCCTTACAGGATGCGGTACATCAAACCCGGCAAATACGGCAAACCAGGCAAATTCATCCGGCAATAGTCAGGCTGGCAATAAAAAGATCGGCGCCTTGTGGTCCACGACATCCATCCCGCCGGTACAGGTCATTATTAACAAAGCGGAACAAGACGCCAAGACAGCAGGGGCCGAGATTGTCAATATGGATGCCCAATTCGATCCCTTCACGCAGGCTACGCAAGCTAAAAATTTGCTGTCGCAGCGTGTTGGCGCCGTTCTTGTGAACGTCATAGATCCCGAGGGAATCGTTCCCAGCTTAAAGCAATTTCATGATGCGGGAATCCCCGTAATCATCGGGACGCTGCCGGTATCGAAGCAGGCAGATCCCTATATTACGTCGTTTGTAGGTCCGGACAACATCGCCGCCGGTAAGCTCGCAGGCGAGTTAATGGCCGAGGCCCTGGGGAGCGCCGGCGGTAATGTCGTGATCATTGAAGGTGCGCCGGGGATTACGGTACAGGATCGTACGGCCGGATTTAAAGAGGGCTTGCAAGGCAAGAACATCAACGTGCTGAATATTCAAACCTCGCAGTGGGACCGTGCCAAAGCTTTATCCATTATGCAGGACTTCTTATCCAAGTATCCGGATTTGAACGGTGTGTTCGTCCATAATGACGACATGGCGATGGGGGCTATTCAGGCGATTAAGCAGGCGGGAAAGACGGACCAAGTCAAAGTGATCGGGTTCGGTGGAACGAAAGAAGCGGTCAAAGCTCTCGAGCAAGGAGACATGTATGGAACGGTTACGGAAGATTTAGTCTGGACCGCTCAGAAAGAGATCGAAGTGGCTTTGGCTGCCATAGAGAAAAAACCGGTAGAAAAAGCGATTTATGTTCCGACAGGGAAGCTTACGAGAGCAAACTTAGCCGGTTACACCCCGACCTATTGACGGGCACCCGTCAGGGCTACATGCCTGAAAGAGCCGGTTGATTAAAATATGAATGGATTGCAGGTGTTCATCCATGGATGTATTAGAGATGAAAGGGATAAGCAAATCGTTTCCAGGCGTGAATGCTCTTCAGGACATCAATTTAATTGTCAAAAAAGGAGAGGTTCACGGTTTGCTGGGCGCTAACGGGGCCGGGAAGTCCACGTTAATGAAGGTATTGTCGGGCGTCATCCAGCCGGATGAGGGAGAGATCCTTTTTCAAGGAGAACGGGTAAGCTTTAGCTCTCCGCTGGCTGCTCAGCAGAAGGGAATCGCCATTATTCATCAGGAGCTTAGCCTTGTTCCGGCCTTGTCCATCGCCGAAAACATCTTCTTGGGGCGGTTATTCGGCAAGTCCCATAACATTGACTGGAAGCAGGTCAATCAACAAGCGGCCGTCCTGTTGAAGCAGATCGGTACTAATCTGAGTCCGAATACGATCGTGAGAAACCTGAGCGTGGCGCAAATGCAGCTGGTCGAAATTGCGAAAGCGCTGTCGTTTGAAGCCGACCTCATTATCATGGATGAACCGTCGGCCGTATTGAGCGGGCCCGAATTGTCCCAGCTGTTCGATACGATCAGCTCCTTAACGGCCAAAGGAGTGACCGTTATTTACATCTCCCATCGGCTGGAAGAAATTTTTACGATCTGTAACCGAATAACGATTATGCGCGATGGCCAGGTCGTAGAGACGAGGCTTGTCGCCGATACGGACAAAGATCAAATCATACGCGGAATCGTGGGCCGCGATCTGAATGAAGAATATCCCGCGCGCGAGTTTATCGAGCTTGGCGAAGAGATTTTATCGGTCAAAGGGTTAAGTTTAAAAAATAAGCTGCACGATATTTCCTTCGATGTAAAACGCGGAGAAATCGTAGGGTTGGCCGGGTTAGTCGGCTCGGGAAGAACGGAGATTGCCCGTTGTATTTTTGGCGCAGACCGCTATGATCAAGGTGAAATCAGGTATAAAGGGACCCGGGTCGATATCCAGAATCCGCGCAAAGCCATTGCACTCGGGATCGCCCTGGTTCCGGAAGATCGGAAGGACCATGGGTTAATTACAAAATTCCCGCTCCGGTTAAATTTCACGATGGCGGCGATCCGTAAAATCGTCAAGTGGGGATTTATCAAGTCAAAGGCGGAACGCCAAGCTTCCGAGGATCTCGTCACGCAGCTTAACATCAAGACGCCCTCGATCGAACAAATTGCGCTGAATCTTAGCGGCGGCAATCAACAGAAGGTTGTCGTGGCCAAATATTTATTTTCCGATGCGGATATTCTCATTCTGGACGAACCTACCCGTGGCGTGGATGTCGGGGCGCGGAGAGAAATCTACCTGGTTATCCGGGAACTCACCCGGAGGGGGAAGGCGGTTGTGCTCATTTCATCGGATTGGGAAGAGCTGATTGCCTTAAGCGATCGCCTGGTCGTTCTTCATGAAGGAAGAATTAAGGGGGAAATGTTTCAGTCCGAAGCGAGTGCCGAGAGCATCTTGCAGCATGCGCTTATTTAGAGAAAGGATGGATACAGTGGATACGGTTACAGCTGCGCAAAATCAGACCTCTGTCAGTCGGATTAAACAACGAATGGGATTAGCCGATTTCGGCCCGGTCCTGGCCCTGTGTCTGTTACTCGTCATCGGCTCGTTGTTATCCCCTGTGTTTTGGTCGAAAGGGAACATCATCAACGTACTGACTCAAATCTCTGTTCTGGGATTGGGCGCGCTCGGGATGACGTTTGTTGTAATTGCCGGTTTTTTTGACTTATCGATCGCCGGCATCTTATCGCTTAGCTGCGTGCTTGCGGTGGGGCTTCTTCCCGTCCTGGGTACGGTAGGGTCCGTTATCACGGTTATAGGCATAGCCGTTATCATTGGGATCATGAATGGTTCGATCCTTCGTCTCATTAAAGGCGACTTTGGAGCTTCGATTATGATAACCTTTGGTACGGGAACGATATTATCCGCCCTGGCTCTTATGTATACCAAAGGATTTACGCTTATGCTGCAAGAAGATCCGCTGTTTAAATGGTTTGGCTACGGGCAAGTGTTAGGTCTCCCTTCCCCTGTCATCCTGATGATCGTTTGCGCGGTCATCCTGCATGTGATTTTACAAAACACTTCCTTAGGCCGGTCTATCTATTTAACGGGAGCCAATCCGGAAGCCGCCCGTTTGTCCGGTATTCCTATTCATCGGATTCGGACGATTACATACATTGTAGCGGCCGTGTTAGTCGCGATCGGTGGTTTTATTCGAAGCTCGCAAACGGTCAGCGCATCTCCCGTAGCCGGAGTCGGCTTCGAATTAGATGTTATTGCGGCAGTTGCGATAGGCGGAACGAGCTTGGCCGGCGGCGAAGGAAACATCATTCGCACGATGATAGGCGTACTGTTAATCGGGGTACTCAGCAATCTTTTTGTTCTCGTCGGGTTAAGCAATTTTGACCAGATGATGGCGAAGGGGCTCATCATTATTGCGGCTCTCATTTTGGATAAACGTAAAGAAACCAGGGGTATTCGCAGGAGGTAAAAGAAATGAGCGTCTTAAGAAACGTGTACGAACAAAAAGTATTGCTTATCTTAATCGGGATGTTTGTTATCGCCTCCTTCTGTGCGCCTTATTTTCTAACGTTCCAGAACATCAATAATTTAATTATGCAGATCAGTATTTACGGAATTATGGCGTTTGCGATGACGTTTGTCATTTTGATCAAGGAATTCGACCTGTCGATAGGTGCAGTGATGGCGTTTTCAGGCATATTTCTGGTGAAAATGTCATCCTATACAGGCATGATGGCCGCTATTTTGATCACGCTGCTGGCTGGCGCCTTGATCGGCTTGCTCTCGGGTCTGTTAGTCAGCGTGATGCGCCTGAACTCCTTTATCGTCACGTTATGCGCCATGTTTTTTTACAACGGTCTGGCTCTCAAAATATCGAGTGGAAAACCGATTATGACGCAGGATCCGATTTTAAACTGGCTTGGCAACGAGACAACGCTTTGGATTCCCAACCTCATTTGGATCTTTGTCATATTCTATGTGATTTCGGAATACGTACTTCGCAAAACCAAGTACGGACGTAATGTATATGCCGTGGGCGGAGATGTCAAAGTGGCGGAGCTAACGGGAATTGCTGTTCCGTTTTATAAGATTAGCGTTTTCGTTATTTCCGGTGTCTCTGCTTCCATGGGCGGCATTCTGCTCACCGGCATGTTGAATTCGGCCTCGCCGTTTGTGGGCGGAGCCGCTGCCTTAACGGTCATTTCCAGTGTCGTGATTGGCGGAACGAGCCTGGCCGGAGGAGAGGGAAGCGCCACTCGGGCCGTAATGGGGCTGTTTATACTAGGCATTCTGGATAACTCTCTGGCTTTGCTCAATGTGCAATCGTTCTATCAAGCCCTTCTCAAAGGTATTCTTCTGGTGGTCGTGATTGGCTGGGATTATTATGTTCGCAAGGCCCGGGTTGCCCATGCTGTATAAGTGAAATGAAATGCCCTAACTCCGTAACTTATCGGTGAGCTAGGGCATTTTCGCCGTATCCTTAAATATATCCGGCCTTCATATTCTGTTTTTTGTACTGCATAGGGGATAAGCCGGTCACTTTTTTGAACGTTTTGGAAAAATGCTTGACTTCAAAAAAACCGACTCTGGCGGCTACATGGCAAACCAGCTCGTCGCTTGAGGCAATCAGCTCCTTGGCTTTTTGTATGCGATAAGTGATGATGTACTTGATGATGCTGATGCCCAGCTCCTTCTTGAAAATTTGACTTAGATAGGAATTGCTTATATTTAAGTTGGATGCAATGAAATGGACCGTGATATCTTCCCTGTAGTGCTGATGTATAAATTCGATGGCCTGAAATACGATGGAGTTTTTAACCGTATTTTTGATGGATAGCTCCGCTTTAAGCAAATGAAGGGATTCGATAAATTCGGAGCATTTTTGTTCAATAGAAGAATAGTAGAGTTGGCTGGGGGCATTGCTGTCGGTTATTTTTTTATTGTATAAATCGCCGTACTTATCGCTTAACGTGGATAACAGGGATGTGTGGCAATAGTAGTAAAGATTGTAGTTGAGACTTGGCTTAATAATAGTCAGGAACAGTTTCTTGATCAGCTCGCTCAATTTAGGGTTGAACAGATCGTAATTGATCAGTTCCCTGATTTCACGGAGCATGTCATCAATATAGTGATAGTTGATTTCTTTACGCAAGGAATTCACGTACTCCTGGGTAATTAATTTAACGTCCCTGCAGAAAAAATTGTAAATTTTCAACCGGTCAAACGATTCGTAAGCGCTCCGGATATCCTCTATATTTTTGATATAACCGCTCATATATCGGAACGCTGTTTTGCAATTGGTTACATTGTTCAGCTTCGAGATAATATCAAGAAGCTTATACTGCTTGCCGGCCTGGCTAACGGAATCATAGTCATTGATCATGATGCACAATCGGGTCGGATTAATATAGAAAGCTTCGCCGCCTCCATATTCGTCGAGCACCTCCTGACATTCGTTTACAAATTCCTCTCCGACGAAGTAGTAAATATTTTTGTTCAAATCGTGATCCGCATATTCGATTTCCATCAAATTCCATAGATATAAATAATACCCGGAATTATTCAGGTTCAGACCGGCCTTTTTCTTATAATACAAAAACTCGCTGTTCGTGACTCCCCGCAATATATCGTTCAAATATTCGGTCTTTTCAAGCCTCTTAATCCTCGAATCCATGATCAGGTTGGAGTCTTCTTCTTCCCCGATATAATTAAATCGACAATGATAAGCCGGGCTTAAAGCATGGGTGAAATACTGTTTGATTTGATTCATATAATGAATGTCTTTATGGGTCGTAACGGAGTAAGCGATTTCATTTTCCGATATGACATTAAAAATGAGCAGAATAGGGGAGATATTGAATACCGCTAAGTCATGGAAAAAATTTTGGATTTTATAGACGGGATGGGTGACTTGAAAAATGATCACATCGGCAGCGAGTTCCACCGCTTTTTCAGCACAAGCATCATAAGAATCGGCCCTATACGAGATGGTAAACCCGCTTGCGTTTGCAGTGCTGCAATCACGGAACATGCTCTTTAGATGATCTTCCGCATACAGGATGACTTTTGAAGCCATAACCTACCTCCGTATTGTAGTTAAATTCTGGATATAGTCATTATAATTTTAGGATGAGAACGTTGTCAAACCGAATCGTTTCGTGCAGATGAGGGCTGGCGGCCCCCGTCATAAACATGAAAATGCACACGTATTTCTAAAAAAAGCACACCCAATCCGCCGGACGAATCAGTAAAATCAATATATAAATTCATTTCATACAAAGAGAGGTGCCAGCATGTCACAGGGACTCGCAGATTTTTCATTGGATGCATTTTCGTTGAAAGGCAAGGTCGCCATGGTAACCGGCGCCAACCAGAACCTTGGCATGGCGTACGCGGTCGCCTTTGCCAAAGCAGGCGCGGACCTGTTCATCCCTCACTTTACGGATGACGTATCCGAGGTCAAGCGGCTTATCGAAGAAACCGGCCGGAAGGTCGCGTTTCTGCAAGGGGATTTGACCGACAAATCTTACATCGAGCGTGTAGTCCATTCCTGCATGGAGCAGTATGGGAAAATTGACATTCTCGTCAACAATGCCGGCGCCAGCATGTTCGGCGAGTTTCTGGACTATCCGGATGCGGCGTGGCAAAAAATTATGGATATTAATTTGAATGCCGTCTATTACTTGAGCCATCGGGTGGTGAAGGAGATGGTCAAGCAGAAATCGGGCAAGATTATCAATATTGCTTCGGCGCTCGCTTTTACCGCCGACAAAAAATGCCCGCCCTATACGACCAGCAAGCATGCCATTGTAGGGTTGACGAAAGTGTTTGCCAATGAAGCAGGCCCGTACAATATTCAAACGAACGCGATCGCCCCCGGCTTTTTGGCTACCGACGTCAATAAGGAATTGCACGAGGATAAAGCATACTATGACAAAATTACAAACCGTATTCCCAGCGAGCGCTGGGGTGTGCCTTCCGATCTGATGGGAACGGCTGTGTTCCTGGCAAGCCGCGCCTCGGATTACATCAACGGCTGGACCATTAACGTCGACGGCGGGTTTGCCACTACATTGTAAAAAGGAGATCAGCCTCTGTGAAAACGATTGCGGCAGTGAAAATAGGCAGCTTGAAAGACCCCAATGAAGCAACAAGAGGGCGCGTTCAGGTCATCGAAATTCCCGAGCAGGAGATGGGGGACGAGGATGTCAAAATCAAGGTCGCCTATTGTTCCATCTGCGGTTCCGATCCGCACCTGGTGGAAGGCATATTCGATTTGGAACCGCCGTTCGGGCTCGGTCATGAGGTTTCCGGCACCATCGTGGCCCTCGGGCCAAAAGCCGTTAAGAAAGGGCTGAAGGTCGGCGACAGGGTAGCGGGCAACTTCTTGAGATTTTGCGGCACCTGCTATTATTGCCTGAACGGGCAGGAGCAGTTTTGCGAACATATGATGGAGTATAACAGACCCGGCATGTCCGAATCGATCGTCTGGCATGAATCCCAGGTATGGAAAATTCCTGACGATGTTAGCTTGAAGGAAGCCTGCCTTCTGGAGCCTGTGTCGATTGCGGTAAGAATTGTGGACAAGGCGAACATGAAGGCGGGGCATCGCGTGGCCATTTCAGGCGGCGGCCCCATCGGTCTGCTGACCCTTCAACTGATCAAGAGGTTTGGCGCCACCTCCCTGACACTCATCGAGCCGATCCAGAACAGGCGGGACTTGGCCCTGGAATTTGGAGCCGAGCATGTGATCGACCCGGTAAACCAGGATGTCCGGGAGGAATCCAGGAAAATTACCGGAGGGCGAGGCTTCGATCTGGTTATTGAAGCTTCCGGTTCTCCCAGAGCCGCCAACGCGGCATGCGACATTGCGGCAAGAGGCGGCACCGTGCTCTATATCGCGATGTTCCCGAAGGACTATGAGATGCCGTTCAATCTGTACGACAAATGCTATTGGAACGAGCTTACGGTTTCGGGTATCTTCGTGGCTCCGTATGCGTTTCCCCGGGCCGTTCAGCTGCTGCCGAAGCTTGATTTGAAACCGTTTACGCAGAAAGTTTTCCCGTTGGCTCAGGGGGAAGAGGCATTCGCTGCCCATGTTAGCGGCAACTATACGAAGGTGCTTATCCAATGCAACGAAGATTAACGAGCTTGGCGATTGATCAATCTGCGATGTACAAAGGAGATCTCAACGATGAGTAATGTCGATTTGGAACTGGTTCAAAAACTGGAAGACAAGGCCGTAGAAATCAGAAAAAATCTGTGTACCTTTATTTACAGAATCGGCACCGCCGGTCATTTGGGCGGCGAATTGTCCATCGTGGACGTTGCCGTTGCCCTCTATTACAAATACATGAACTACGATCCGAAAAATCCGAAATGGGCAGAAAGAGACCGGCTCATTTTGAGTAAAGGCCACTGTGCCGAAGCGCTTTATACAATCTATTCCGATATGGGAATGTACACGATGGACTACATGGTCGAACATTTCGAATCGCTTGACACAGCGGTGTTCAGCATGCACCCTAACCGGAAATATATTGATGCCATCGAGGCCTCAACAGGCTCGCTGGGGCACGGTATGCCCCTCGCCACCGGCCTCGCGCTAGGCGCGAGAATGTCCAAGGCCAACTGGAGAACCTTCTGCATTATTGGCGACGGCGAGCTTCAGGAGGGCACGAACTGGGAAGCCTTCATGGCGGCGGGCCAATTTAAACTGGGCAATCTGGTAGCAATTATCGATAAGAATGACCTGCAAATGTCGGGTCCGACCAAGGATACCGTCAGCGTCGATCCTCTTGGAGATAAAATGCGGGCTTTCGGCTGGGATGTCATCGAAATCCAGGGCAACGACATGTATGAGGTATGCAGCGCGCTGGAGTCCCTGCCTCCGGCAGACCCCGTTACCCCGAGAAGGCCGATCTGCATTATTTCCACGACAACCAAGGGCGCGGGCGTTTCCTTCATGGAAAATGTCGTCGCGTGGCATGCAGGCTCGCTGAACAAAGCCAAGTGGGAAGAAGCCCTCGAATCCATCGAAAGCAAAAGGAAGGTGAGATAAGCTATGGCAGTGGAAATTAGTTTGAATTTTGATCAAATTTTGTCTTCGGCCAGAGAGGTTTATGGTTCAGAGTTGATGAAAATGGCCGATGAAGGGTTGGAGTTTGCCTTTCTTTGCTCCGATAACGTAGCTCCATCCTCGACTGTCGGCAAATTCATGAGCAAATATCCGGACCGCTGCTTTAATGTCGGGATCGCGGAAGCGAACCAGGTGGGCATATCGGCAGGATTGGCGTTATCGGGCAAAATTGTGTTTTCGCAAGTGTTCGGACCGTTCCTGCCTCTGAGAGCCGCAGACCAGATCCATGCGGATATCGCCTACAATGATGTGCCCGTCAGGCTCATTGGCACTCACGCGGGAGTCACATCCGGCGGCGGGCCCACCCACAATGCGATCGCCGACCTGTCCTTCTACAGGGCGGTGCCGAATTTGACCATTATTTGCCCCGCCGATGCCAACCAGTGCGCAAGAGTGGTCCGGGAATCGATGAGTTATCTGGGTCCCATGATTATCCGCATTGCCAGAGGCGCGGAACCGGACGTCTACCTGAATAACGATTATGAATTTCAAATCGGCAAGTCCATCACCGTTCAGGAAGGCAAAGATCTGACGCTGATCGGCACGGGCAGCAGCGTATACTGGTCGTTGATGGCGGCCAAAGAGCTGGAACAATCGGGGATCAAGGCGAGAGTCATCGACATGCACACGATCAAGCCGTTTGATACGGATGCGGTGCTCCGAGCCGCCTTGGAGACAGGCTGCGTCGTGACCGTCGAGGACCAGAGCATCAACGGAGGCCTTGGCGGCGCCGTGGCCGAGATTATTGCGGAGGCGGGCATTGCCTGCAAGTTTAAGCGAATCGGCCTGCCCGACCAGTTTGCCGTTCTCGGCGAGCCCAACGAAGTGTACAAATATTACGGGATGGACCCTCAGGGGATCGCCCAGACCGTGAAAAGCTTGTTATAACGAAAGGCGTTGCGCAGCGGGTTATGCCGGCCATGTTTCCGAATCCGTGCAGCGGATGGAAGAAAGGATGGATCATGTATGGACAACGCAACTTCCCGGGTTGAGCTTGGAACGATCCTGTGCAAGTATTGCGAGCATATGATTGCAACGTTCGATTCCGAGAAAATAACTTTTTATTATTCCGACTGTCAAAGGCCCGATTGCTTGGAATCGCGGGTGAAGACGGACCGGCCAATGACGGAATGCTGACATCCGAACAATCGGACTGAAAAGTAGCAGGACCAAGGCGGGGGGCTCTATGGAGTCTCCCGTCTTGTTTTTATGAACAGTCCAGCGCTAATAATTTTGTTGTACAGTTCTAAAAATAATGCTAGTATAAGCTCATTGGAGGGTAAAGGTTTACCTTGCCAAATCGAATCCAGGGGAGGGCGAAAATGAAAGCTGTCGTAAAAACATTTGCGGAACGGATCTGCATATTTACCATGACACCTATAAGAGTTACCCGCCTGTGAGCATCGGGCATGCTCAGGTATAGACGGCGGCTTTACGAAATATGTCATGGCCCGAGAGGATATGATTTATAAAATTCCGGACCATGTCACGCTTGAAGAAGCGGCCCTAACCGAGCCGCTGGCCTGCGCCGTTCAAGCGACGGAAGAGTTGACGTCGATTCATGCGGGCGACACCGTGCTTTATTGACGTATGACGAATAGGGAATAGGCAGGGTGTGAATAAGCGCCAAAGAATTTCAGAGTTGATAAATATTGCCATATATGCTAAAATAAAAACCATAGAATAAGGAAAAGGCTTTCCCTAAAATGCAGACCAATTAGCGAGGTCAGACGATAGTTAGAACGCATGAATGTGAGTAATATCCGGCGATACGGGCTGGATTTAAGGGAATTTATCGTAAAGCAGCTCCGCTTAGTTGGAATTAAATGCGCAAACCAGCAGAATTCAGGTTAAACACTTTCCTTATATAGGCCTTACATAACCGATAACCTCCGGTCGATAGAGAAGGAGGATGCAACTTAGACAGGGAGAGGCGGCAGCCATGCAACAAATCCCTTTTGAAAGCGCTTCCGTTCCTCTGCGGCCACGTACCTGTAATACCATAAAAACCGGAAGGGGTCAAACGATGAGTAACAAGGTTCGATGGGGAATTATCAGCATGGCCAAAATCGCGCAGGAGGAATTGCTTCCGGCTTTTCGGGATGCGGTCAACGCGGAGGTGACAGCAATCGCCAGCTCAAAGCCGAGCGCGAAAGAAATCGCTGCGCGATTCCAGATTGAGAACGTGTACGAGACGTACGACGCGCTGCTGGAAGATCCGAACATCGACGCGGTCTATATTCCGCTGCCAAACTCGCTCCACGCCGAGTGGGTGATCAAAGCCGCAGAGAAAGGCAAACACGTCTTATGCGAGAAGCCTGCCGCATTATCGGCCGAAGAGACGGCACATATGATCGAAGCTTGTCATCGGCACGGCGTTATTTTTATGGAAGCGTTCATGTACCAATTTCATCCGCAGCATCAACGGGTCCGGGAGATAATAGCTTCCGGCGAGCTCGGAGAACTCAAGACCATGAAGGTAAGCTTTTCGTTCTTCCTTGAGGGGCGGGAAAGCAACATTCGCACGAATCCGGAGCTGGGCGGAGGCTGTTTGTATGATGTGGGCTGCTACTGCGTGCACGCGATCCGGAATGTGCTGGGTACCGAGCCTGAGCGGGTGTTTGTATCGGCTAAGAAAGATAAGCCGGGCGGGGTGGATCTGTCGGCAGCCGGGTTCATGGAGTTGAAGAACGGGATGACGGCCTTGTTCGATGCCTCAATGGATCAGAAGCAGCGGCATCATTATGAAATTGTGGGCACCAAGGGATGCGTGAGGGTGAACCGGGCGTTTTTACCGCAATTAACGGACGGGGTATCCTCGATCACGGTGGAAACGGACGATGGGGCCTCGAGGGATGAAACGATCGCGGGCCATCAGTATGTGCTGCAAGTCGAGCATTTCTCGCAATGTGTGCTGGAAGGCTTGACGCCATTCTATACGCCGGCCAACACCATCCAGAATATGAAAGTGATTGACGCCTGCTATGAATCGATCGAGAGGGAAGCTTTCGTCACCGTCGATTAAAGTCTTGCTACGAAGGAATGCGCAGGCTGCCGTATGCGCATAGAACTCCATCAAGGAGGTTGTAGACATCGAGAAAATTCATGGTATCCGAGTCAAAGATCATGCGCTGTTTATCGCGGTTACCTTCCTGTTCTGGTCTTCCCAGTATGTGTATTCGCCAATCTTATCCTCCTATCTGGAGCAGAAGGGGGCCGGTCATCTCTTGATCGGCTTGATTCTGGGCAGTTACGGCATTACCCAATTGCTTATCCGATTTCCACTGGGCATGATGTCGGATTATTTAAGCCGAAGGAAGCTGTTCGTTTCACTCGGTTTGGTTATGAGCATGCTGAGCTGCATGGGCTTATTAATGGGGGATTTCGGCTGGATCTTAGTGTCCAGACTTGTCTCGGGCGTATCCGCGTCGACTTGGGTCGTCTTTACGGTTCTGTATTCGGCTTATTTTGCAAGCGGGAACATAGCCAAAGCGATGTCCAACATACAGTTCGTTACCGTGGCTGCTCAGCTTCTGGGAATGAGCGCAAGCGCATTTCTCGTCAGCGGTTGGGGGTGGCACGCCCCCTTTTGGGTCGCACTCGCTTTCGCTATGCTAGGCGCGCTGCTTTCTCTGGGCATTAAGGATACGGAGCGCCAATCTTTCAAGAAACCTGTGGGTTGGGACGGATTGACCGCCGTTGTGAGAGAGCCGAACTTGTTGAAAGTATCCTTGCTCTCCACGATCTGCCACAGTACGTTGTTTATTACCATATTCGGGTTTACACCGCTGCAGGCATTCAAGATTGGCGGAACGGAAGAGGCCATCAGCATGCTGGTCGTTGCTTTTATGATTCCCCATGCAATCGCCACCTTCCTGTCGGGTCGACTGTTTATGAAACGATGGGGGAGCTGGACGACTTTGACGATCGGTTTTGCAGGCAGCGCCGTCTTTACGCTCGCCACCCCGTTTATTCATGATCTTGGCTTGCTGTGCTTGACCCAGGGGATCAACGGATTTGCGCAAGGACTGAGCTTTCCATTGTTGTTAAGCTTGGCGCTGCGAGGGATCAGCCAGGAGAAGCGCGGAACCGCTATGGGATTTTATCAGGCGTTCTACTCGCTCGGTATTTTCCTGGGACCTTTCCTTGGCGGATGGTTTAACGACGGCTCCGATTTAACCGGCGGCTTCCTGTTCTCAGCGGCGACAGGCTTGCTCGCGGCCTGTTTGACCGTGTACTGGAACCGTTCGGACAAATCGGCGAATGCTCATGCGAGGGACAGCAGAAGCGCAAGCGCAGCGGAAAGCGGATAAAATAAGGCAACTATTTATAGCTTTAGGTTAAAGGCTTTCCCCTAGTGTTATGCTATTAAAAAGGAATGAAGGAGGGTCGCCATGCTGGCGCAAAAAACAATTAAGCCGCTGTTCATAGGCGGTGAATGGGTTGAAACTTCCGAGCTGCATCCTATTTACAATAAATATACAGGTGAATTATTCGCACAAATTAGCAAGGCGGGAGAAGCGGAGATGAATGCGGCGCTGGAAGCGGCGGAGCGGGCGTTCAGGCAATCCGACTTCGCTCCCGCCCAGAGATTTCAGGTTCTGATGAAGATGTATCATCTGCTGCTTGACCATCTGGAGGAATTCGCGGAGGCGATTGCCGCCGAAGGCGGTAAGCCGATTGTGGATGCCAGGACTGAGGTAAACCGATCGGCGCTGATTTTCTTGTTGTCGGCAGAGGAAGCGATCAAAATTACCGGCGAGATGATTCCGGCTCAAGTGGCGCCCAATCTTAACATCGGCAAGCGGCTCATTTACACGATCAAAAAACCGATAGGCCTTGTTTGTGCGATAACGCCTTTCAACTTTCCCTTAAATCTGGTTGTCCACAAGGTCGCTCCGGCCTTGGCGGCAGGCAATCCCGTCATCATTAAACCGGCTTCGGATACCGCTTATTCCGCTCTGAAGCTGTGCGAGCTTCTGGAGAAAGCCGGTTTGCCGAAAGGTTTCGCAAGCTGTTTGGTGGGAAGCGGCTCCACCTTGGGCGATCAATTACTCACGGATCAACGGATCCATAAGTATACCTTTACCGGGTCTCCCGAAGTCGGGAAGCATATCCATCGAACGATCGGGATGCGAAGAGTGACGCTGGAGCTGGGGTCGAACTCCGCAACGATTGTCCACCAAGACGCCGATGTGGAAACGGCTGCGGCCAAGCTGGCTCGAATGTCCTTTGCGCATGCAGGCCAAATTTGTATCTCCGTACAACGCATCTACGTGCACAAAGAGATCGAACAAATTTTCATGGAGGCGTTTCTCAGATACACGGCAAGCCTCAAGGTCGGCGATCCGCTGGATCCTTCCACAATCGTTGGGCCTATGATCAGTGAGAAAGAAGCGATCCGCATTGAAGGGTGGGTGAACGAGGCCGTTGAACAAGGCGCGAAGATTTGGACCGGCGGCAGAAGAGAGAACAACGTGTATTACCCGACGGTTCTTACCGGCGCTACCAAGGGCATGAAGGTCGTCGATGAGGAGGTGTTCGCTCCCGTCGTATCGATTGCCACTTATGAGACGATCGAAGAAGCCGTCCGGCTGGTCAATGACTCCAAATACGGCTTGCAGGCCGGTGTATTTACCCAATCGGTTTCTCTTGCGCACACGATTCCTTATTTGCTTGAGGTCGGGGGAGTCATGATTAACGATACGAGCAGCTTCCGCGCCGATCAAATGCCTTACGGCGGAGTCAAAGAAAGCGGTATGGGCAAAGAGGGGCCGGCATTTGCCATCGAAGAGATGCTGGAAACCGTAACCGTAGCCGTGAATTTGGAAGAGCAGCTATAAACATCAAACCAAACAAATCAAAAGAAAGCGGTGGACAGCATGAAGCAAATTCGTTGCGCTGTATTGGGATTAGGTCGTTTAGGGTACTGGCATGCGGAAAACTTGGCGACAAAAATCAGGGGGGCACGGCTGCTGACCGTCATCGATCCGATTGCAGGCCGGGCGGAGCAGGTCGCGAGCGAGCTGGGGATTGAAAGCTATTCGATCGATCCGGACGACGCGTTTAACAATCCGGATATCGATGCGGTGGTCATTGTGACGCCTACTTCCACACATGCGGAGATGATCAAAAAAGCGGCTGCAAAGGGAAAACAAATTTTTGTGGAAAAGCCGATCACGCAAACGTTAGCGGAAGCGGACGAAGTGATTGAGGCGATTCGTAAAAACAACGTCGTCTGTCAGGTCGGATTTATGAGACGATTCGACCCCGCCTATCACGAAGCGAAGAAGAGAATCGCGAAGGGGGACATCGGCCAGCCGATTTACTTCAAAGGCTTAAGCCGGGACGGCAATGTGCCGCCGGCCTCGTTCATCAAGCACAGCGGAGGCATTTATTTGGACATTTCCATTCACGACTATGACATCGCCAGATATTTGATGAATGCGGATGTCGTCTCCGTTCAAGCAACGGGTCATGTCTTGATGCACGCCTTCTTGTCCGAATACGGAGATGTCGACCAGGCTCTGACAACGCTTCAATTCAGCAACGGAGCGGCTGGCGATATCGAAACGATGCGTATTGCGCCTTACGGCTACGACATCCGGGGAGAAATCGTCGGTACGGAAGGGGTTATCACAATCGGCTCGCTGCGCGAGCATAACATCCAAATTTTGAACCACCAAGGCAGCACATACGACATTATCCCTGATTTTCCAAGCAAGTTTAAAGATGCTTATTTGCTGGAGATGGCTCATTTTATTGAAAGTCTGATGAACGGAACGAAACCGGATTGTACCGAAGAAGACGGCAAGGCTGCACTTGCGATCGCGATCGCCGCAACGGATTCGTTCAAATCCGGGAAGCTTGTCCAGATCCAAACCGTCAACGCTTAATCCGGGTCTTCTTGAACCCCAATCCATATCAAGGAGTGTTGCAAGTATGCAAACGATACGATTAACGATGGCTCAGGCCTTGCTGAATTACCTGGATAACCAGTATATCCGTGTCGATGGGACGGAACGCAAATTCGTCAAGGGTGTCTTCGGCATTTTCGGCCACGGGAATGTGACGGGAATAGGGGAAGCCCTCGAGAATGATCGGGGAAGTCTGACTTACTACCAAGGTAAAAACGAGCAGGGTATGGCCAATGCGGCAATCGCTTTTGCCAAACAAAACAATCGGACGGAAATTTTCGCTTGCACGTCGTCGATCGGACCCGGAGCGCTGAACATGGTGACGGCCGCAGGGACGGCAACCGTAAACCGCATTCCCGTCCTGCTGCTGCCTGGCGATATTTTCGCGTCCCGGCAGCCGGATCCGGTATTGCAGCAAATCGAAAATCCGAGCGATTACACCATATCGGCCAATGACGCCTTCAAGCCGGTGAGCAAGTATTGGGATCGCATAACCCGCCCCGAACAACTGATAACTGCGCTTACGAATGCGATGCGCGTGCTTACGGATCCGGTTGATACGGGAGCGGTAACGTTGGCGCTCCCGCAAGACGTACAGACCGAAGCCTACGATTACCCTGCCGCGTTCTTCAGGAAACGGGTTCATGATGTGGAGCGCGCAGCGCCGAATAAAGAAACCGTCGCACGGGCCGTTGAGCTGATCCGAGGCAAGAAGAAGCCGCTGATCATTGCCGGGGGAGGCGTTCATTATTCCCAGGCTGCCGAATCATTAAAGGCATTTGCGGAAGCGTTCCACATTCCGGTGGCGGAGACGCAAGCGGGGAAAAGCGCCTTGCCCTGGGATCACCCCTTGAATATCGGGGCGGTTGGCGTAACCGGCTCGCTCGCGGGAAACCTGCTGGCCAAGGAAGCCGATTTGATCATTGGGATCGGAACGCGTTTGGCGGATTTCCCAACCTCCTCCAAAACAGCGTTCCAAAACCCGGACGTCGATTTCTTATCCATTAACGTCAGCAAGTTTGATGCGTATAAAATGGATGCCAAGCGGATCGTTGCCGATGCGAAGGAAGCGCTTCCGGTTTTGGCGGAGGCCTTGAAGCAAGCGGGGTACCGGAGCGGTTATGAGGCCGGTCATATCGAGACTTTGAAGAAGCAGTGGGATGAGGAGGTCGACCGTTACTACAGCGCCGAGAACCCCGACGGATTAGCGCAAACGCGTGTATTGGGCGAAATCAACCGTTTCATCGATGAACAAGACATCATCATTTGCGCAGCCGGCAGCATGCCGGGGGACCTGCAGCGGTTGTGGAGAAGCAAAGTGCCTAAAACCTACCACATGGAATACGGTTTCTCGTGTATGGGTTACGAGGTGAGCGGGGCGTTAGGCGTTAAGATGGCGGAGCCGGACAAGGAAGTGTACGCGCTTGTTGGCGACGGCAGCTATTTGATGCTTCACTCCGAGCTGGTCACCTCTATTCAAGAAGGCTATAAAATCAATGTCCTGCTGCTCGACAATAACGGTTTCCAATGTATACACAATTTGCAACGGGGCCAAGGCAGCCAAGGATTCGGCAACGAATTCCGTTACCGTTCCAGGGAAACCGGCCGGCTGACCGGCGACTATGTGCAGATCGATTATGCCGGCCACGCGAGAAGCCAGGGCGCGGTTGGCTACACGGTACGCACGCTCGAACAATTGCACAGCGCACTGGCCGACGCGAAGCAGCAGCAGGTATCGACCTTGATCGATATCAAAGTGCTGCCGGGAACGTGCACGACCGGCTACGAATCGTGGTGGAGATTGGGCGTCGCGGAAGTATCGGAAAGCGAAGATGTCCAAGCGGCCTATCGGCAAATGCAAGACAAAGTCCAATCCGCGAGAGTGTTGTAAACCGTGGATCAAGCAGCTGAAGGAGGAAGCGAAATGAATGGAACCTTAACCCAGCTTCGTTTACAGGAGCTTGAAAGGTTGGCCTCCAGGACGAGGCAGTTGATTTTGGAAACGGTCCATCATGCCAATGCAGGGCATATCGGGGGACCGCTTTCGGTTACGGATATTTTGGTCAGCCTGTATTTTGAAGCGATGCATATCAACCCCGAGGATCACCTCGGACGCGACCGGGACCGCTTCGTATTGTCGAAGGGGCATTCGGCCATCGCCTTATACACCGTCCTGGCGTTGAGGGGCTACTTCCCGGTCGAGGAGCTCCCGACCTTTGACGAAATCGATTCCCGCCTTCAAGGGCACCCCGACATGAATTTGCTCCCGGGCCTGGATATGTCCACCGGCTCCCTCGGCCAAGGAATTTCCGCAGCGGTCGGCATGGCGCTGGGCGCCAAGCTGCAAGGCCAATCGTTCTATACGTATTGTGTGATCGGCGACGGCGAGGCCCAGGAAGGGCAAGTATGGGAAGCGGCCGATGTGGCAGCGAAGTATAAGCTGGACAACTTGATCGTCGTGATGGATTACAATAAGCTGCAGCAATATGGCTGGAAGGGCAGCGAAGGCGATTTGCGCGAGGCTCCCGTCCAGGACCCGCGACTGCGGTGGGAGGCGTTCGGCTGGCATGTGAGCGAGGTGGACGGCCATTCGATGGAACAACTGCTCGACGCCTTCTCGGACGCCAAAGCGGTGCAAGGTAAACCGGTTATCGTCATTGCGCATACGTTGAAGGGCCGAGGCGTCAGCTTTATGGAAAATAACTACGTCTGGCACGCGAAGGTACCGAACGCCGAGGAATTGAAGAAAGCCTTGCAACAATTACAAGGGGGGAGTCGCTGATGGCGGTTCAGTTGGGAAACGCGGTTGCGATGAGGGACGTCTTCGGAGATACGCTGGTCCGGCTTTCGCAAACCGATCCGCGAGTCTATGCATTGGACGGCGATTTGGCGACCTCGACCAAGATGGATAAAGTCGCCGAAGCCAACCCGTCCAAATTTCTCCAAATGGGGATAGCCGAGCAAAATATGGTCGGTGTGGCGGCAGGTCTCGCAACGGTGGGCCTGCAGCCTTGGGTTTGTTCGTTCGCCGCCTTTATTACCAAACGCGCTTTGGACCAAATCATGGTGACGGTCGCACAACCCAAGCTGGATGTCAAGATGATCGGTGCCTACAGCGGGCTTCTTACCGGATGTACCGGCAAAACCCATCAAGGTCTTGAGGATCTGGCGATTATGCGCAGCATTCCTAACATGGTAGTGCTTTCTCCGGCCGACGGGGTGGAGGTCAAGAAAATGATGGAGTTCGCCAACCAATACAACGGGCCTGTTTATATCCGGCTTGCCCGGGACCCGCTGCCGACGATTTTCGATGAAGTCTCCTATTCGTTTACGCTGGGAAAAGCGATCAAACTCAAAGACGGTGAAGACGCGACGATCATCTCAACCGGTACGCAAACGGTTCGTTCGCTGGAAGCCGCCCAGACGCTGGAAAGCCGGGGCATCCGGGTTACCGTGCTTCATATGCCTTCCGTGAAACCGATCGACCAGGCGGCCATCGTGGAGGCGGCCGAGCGGACCGGCGCCATCGTAACGACGGAGGAGCACACGATCTATGGAGGCCTTGGAAGCGCTGTTGCGGAAGTGCTGGTAGAAAATTGCCCCGTTCCGATGCTGCGGGTAGCCGTTCAGGATCGCAATTCCGAATCCGGTTCCAACGATGCGCTGCTGAAGAAATACAATATCGGACCGGAGAACATTGTCCATGCCGTAGAGCAAGTTTTACAACGAAAGGGGAAATGACGTTGAACTCATTGAGCAATTTGATCGTACCCTCGTCTAAAGAGCCGGGCAGCAACGGGAACCGGCTTGTCGTCACACCTGAAAGCGCAGGCTGGAGTCACGTGGGATTCGAGGTATATACGTTAGCCGAAGGCCAGTCTTTGCACAAGGAAACCGGCGGGAACGAGCTGTGCGTCGTCCTATTAAGCGGGAAGGCGACGGTGGCTACGCAGAACAAAACCTGGGAGCATATCGGCCAGCGGATGAGCGTGTTCGAGCAAATGGCTCCTTATTCGGTCTATGTGCCGCCGGGCGACTCTGTGAGAATTGCTGCAGATACGGAGTTGGAGATAGCGATTTGTTCGGCCCCTGGCAAGGGAACATACGAAGCGAGATTGATATCGCCTGAAGATGTCGCCGTTGAAATGAGAGGGACGGGCGATATGGAGAGGCAAGTCAACAATATTTTACCCGAGAGTGCGCAGGCGGACAGTTTGCTGGTCGTCGAGGTGTTCACGCCGAACGGGAATTGGTCCAGCTACCCGCCGCATAAACACGATCAAAATAACTTGCCGGACGAAACCTATCTGGAAGAGTCGTACTACCACCGGATTAAACAGGAGGGCGGTTTTGCGATCCAGCGCGTTTATACGGACGACGGCTCCCTGAATGAGACGATGGTTGTGAAGGACGGAGACGTGGTGCTCGTGCCGAGAGGCTACCATCCGGTCTCGGCGCCCCCGGGGTATGACCTGTATTATTTGAACACGATGGCAGGCCCGGTACGCACATGGAAGTTCCAGGATGATCCCGACCACGCATGGCTGAAATCGAAGTGACGGAGGGAACGCCATCATGGTAAACCGATCGTATAAGCTGGGCATTTGCCATTGGTCGCTGCCTATCGACGGGCCTTACGCTTGCAGGACCGCCTCCGAACTTGGGTTTGAGGGCATCCAGCTCGAAATTGGAAGCTACGAAAGAGGGTTTCCTGTATCGCGGAGAACGGTCCAACAAGCTTATCTGGGGCTGGCCGAGCAATATGGCATCGCTTTTCCGTCCATTGCCGTTCGCGTAACGGATGCGTACAGCATGACGCAGCCTCCCGACTCCGTCGACAGCGGGATCGTGAAGGAAGCCATCATGCGATCCATTGAGGCGGCGGAAGCGATGAACATTCCTACGGTCATGATCCCGAGCTTTCAAGTGAGCGATATCGTGAGCGAGCAGGATCTCATTCGCAGCGCGGAGATGCTGATCTCCGCCTGCGATTACGCTCAGCAGCGGGGCATTGCCGTGTCTACAGAAAATTTGCTGGCTGCGCAGATGATGTTCCGGTTGGCCGAAATCGTCAACCGGCCGAACTTGAAGCTTTATTTCGATACCCAAAATTACGCTTTGTTCCGGGGATATGACGCCCCCGCCATGCTGAAGGAGCTGGCTCCCCTGCTAGGTGATGAAATCCATGTGAAAGACGGAAAACACGGTAAAATCAGCTCGTCTCTGCTCGGAGAGGGCGATTCGGGATTTTACCGCAGCATGGAGGTATTAAAGGAGATCGGTTATACCGGCTGGATCATCCTGGAAAATTATTACGATCAATTGCCGCTGCGTTCGAAGCATGACGAACCGGAATCACTCATCAAAGAAGATATGCGCCTATTAATTAAAGCGCTTTCTTAATATGAAGGGGGAGTTTTGGAATGAAGAAGAATGTTTTGAAGAGCGTTTCGATGATGATCGTGCTGCTATCCGCCTTTATGACCGCTTGCAGTCAGCAGGCGGGAACCGGTGCGCCGGCCGGGCAAAACGCGGGCTCCAGTGAACCTGGCGCCAGCGCCGCAAAAAGTAAAAATGATGAAGTGGTCATCGGTTTCTCCGTCGGCACCATGAAGCAAGAGAGATGGCAGCGTGAAGTGAAAATGGCGCAAAAATATGCAGACGAGAAGGGATTCAAGCTGATTGTCCAGTCTTGTGAAGAAGATGCCGCGAAACAGGTACAGCAGGTTGAGGGCATGCTGACACAAGGGATTGACGCCCTGCTGATCTCGGCACAAGACTCGGAATCGTCCGGCGTTATTGTGGAAAAGGCGCATCAGGCCGGAGTGCCGGTAGTGGCCTATGACCGCTTGGTCCGTAACGGAGACCTGGATTATTATATTACGTTCGACAACGTCAAGGTAGGCGAGCTGCAAGCCAAGATGCTCGCGGACCGGTATCCGAAAGGCAATTACATTTGGGTGCTCGGCGGTCCGGAAGACAATAACGCGCATCTGTTGAAACAAGGGCAGGAAAGCGTGCTCAAACCTTATATGGACAAGGGCGACATTAAGATCGTCGTTCAGCAATGGGCGAAAGGCTGGAACCCGGAGGAGGCGCTGAAAATTGCAGAAAACGGCCTGACCAAGGCGAAGAACGACGTCGTTGCCGTTATTGCCTCCAACGACGGTACCGCAGGCGGTGTAGTCCAAGCGCTGGAATCGCAAGGCTTGGCGGGTAAAGTGGGCGTTTCCGGCCAAGATGCCGACATCGCCGCCCTTCAACGGATTGTGGAAGGCAAACAAACCGGCACCGTGTACAAGCCTACTCAAGTTCTGAACCAAACCGCGATGGATCTTGTCTACGCTTTGGCGGCAAAAGACGAAGCGAAAATCAAAGAGTTGAACAGCGGAAATTTCAAAAACGGTCACGTCGGAACGGTGGATAACGGTACTAAAAAAGTGACAAGTCTGCTCATGGACGTGCAGCTTGTAACCAAGGAGAATGTGGTAGACACGGTAATTAAAGACGGCTATCAAAAAATGGAAGACATCTATAAAAATATGCCGAAGGATCAATGGCCTAAAGCCCAATAGAGCATTATGCCGCTTTCGTAAAAGCTGGAGGGTGGGAAAGGGAGCGGGGCACCGCCGCTTCCTTTCTTTCCTGATCTATCCTTGGAAACTTAAACTCCGAATGGTCAAGAAGGTGATACTTTGAGCGAATATATGTTGGAGATGAATCGCATAACCAAAGAGTTTCCTGGCGTCAAGGCGCTCAATCAAGTGAACATACAAATTAAAGAGGGCGAGGTTCACGGTCTTTGCGGAGAGAACGGCGCTGGAAAATCGACGATTATTAAGATTCTTAGCGGCGTATACCCATACGGCACTTACGATGGGGAAATTGTAATCCGCAAGGAAGTGCAGCATTTTCAGCATACGGCCGATTCCGAGCGGGCAGGCATCGTATGTATCCATCAGGAGCTGGCTCTCGTCCAGGAGCTTTCCGTGCAAGAAAACATTTTTCTCGGCAACGAACCGACAAAGATGGGCGTCATTCAGTGGGATGAGCTTTACCGGAATACGACGGCGTTGTTGAAAGAGCTGGATTTAAAGATCAATCCTAATGAAAAGGTGAAGAACCTGGGTGTCGGACAGCAGCAGTTGGTCGAAATTGCCAAGGCGCTGTCGAAAAAAGCAAAAATTTTAATCCTTGACGAGCCGACCTCGGCATTGACGGAGCACGAGGTCGAGATTCTGATGAACATCATAAGGAAGCTTAAGGAAAATGGCGTAACCTGCATCTATATCTCCCATAAATTCAACGAAATTTTTGAAATTTGCGATTCTGTTTCCATTCTTCGGGATGGGACCTATGTCGGAACGAAAGACATTCATGAGCTTGACCGTGAATCGTTAATCTATATGATGGTCGGCAGAAAGCTCGATAAAATGTTTCCCCGCGAGCCTCATACGAGGAAAGAGCTTTCCCTTGAAGTGAAAAACTTCTCGGTATACGACGAGCAGAACCCCGGGCGGAAGCTTGTCGACCGTGTCAATCTTCAAGCTTACAAGGGCGAAATTCTCGGCATATCCGGCTTGATGGGCTCGGGAAGAACAGAGCTGGTATCCGGCATTTTCGGCGCATTCCCCGGGAAGAAGGAAGGGGAGGTATGGATTGATGGGGTTAAAGCGAGGATCGAGAGTCCCGTCGAAGCGACCGAATACGGCATCGCGCTTGTTTCCGAGGATCGGAAAAAATACGGTCTTGTGCTCGACATGAGCATAGCTGAGAATATCACCTTAGCCAGCTTGAATAAAATTTCGGCATTCGTCCTTCATCCCGATGATGAAATTCAGTATTCCCAAAAATACGTCTCCGCTTTAAACGTTAAGACATCCAGCGTCGAGACACAGGTTAAAAATCTCAGCGGGGGCAACCAGCAAAAAGTCGTCATCGGCAAATGGCTGATGACCGAGCCTGAAATTTTGATTCTCGATGAGCCCACGCGCGGCATCGACGTTGGGGCGAAGTTTGAAATTTATAAAATCATGAACGAGCTTGTAGAGGCGGGCGTTACCGTCATTATGATTTCATCGGACCTTGAAGAGGTGCTCGGCATTAGCGACCGGATCCTGGTTATGTGTGAAGGCAGAATCGAAGGCGAGCTCGACTATCGGGAGGCTACGCAAGAGAAAATTATGCATTATGCAACCGGAGGAGGTAGATGAAATGGAACATAAACTGGCCGCAGCTCCGGGCACTCCTGCAGGGCAGCTGACGAAAAAAATCGATATCCGTTCGTATGCGATGATTGCGGGATTAATTATTTTATGGATCATCTTTTCCGTATTAACGGACGGAACGTTCCTTAGCGCGCGCAACATTTCCAACCTGACCGTACAAATGTCGGTGGTCTCGATATTGGCTACCGGAATGGTGCTTATCATCGTAACCGGGAATATCGATCTTTCGGTCGGTTCTCTTGTCGGATTGGTCGGCGGGGTTGCGGCAGCTTTAATGGCCTGGGAAGGGTGGGGAACGGTTCCAACCCTATTCGCCGTGCTTCTTTTGGGCGTGATCGTCGGAGGCATCCAAGGCTTTGCGACTGTTTATCTGAATATTCCGTCTTTTATTGTCACGCTTGGCGGTATGATGGTGTTTAAAGGAATATTAATCGGCATAACGAAAGGGATTTCGATCGCGCCGATGAATCCGAGCTATAAAGTGCTGGGCGATCAATATGTAAATAGTTTGTTCGGCCTGATCTTGACGATCATGGCGATTGTTCTCCTAGTTTATTTTACGTTAAAGAAGAGAGGTTCCAGGAAG
The DNA here is from genome assembly GCF_006519665.1 of Paenibacillus sp. tmac-D7. NCBI lineage: Bacteria > Bacillati > Bacillota > Bacilli > Caryophanales > Paenibacillaceae > Paenibacillus > Paenibacillus sp. tmac-D7. The sequence continues at coordinate 70,605 of NZ_VIDW01000009.1, forward strand.
AAAAACGGCCTGGAGCTGGAACCGGCCGGCAAATTGGCCGCCCGCTTGATTTTATTTACCGGTTTGATGGTCATTTTCTATCTCTCGATGCACTCTTACAAAGGCTATCCCATTCCCGTCCTCATCATGCTGGGACTCGTTCTGCTGTTCTCGTTCATTGCGGGCAGCACGAAGTTCGGGCGTTATATTTATGCCATCGGGGGCAATATGCAGGCGGCAAAATATTCCGGTATCCAAGTCAAAAAGATTGTGCTGCTCGTCTTTATGCTGAACGGCTTGGTAGCGGCCATCGCCGGTATCGTCTTATCCGCAAGGCTTAACGCCGGTGCTCCCAGCTCGGGTAATATGATGGAGCTTGACGCGATTGCCGCGGCAGTTATCGGCGGAACGAGTCTGATGGGCGGCCGGGGCAAGGTGGTGGGCGCTATCCTGGGGGCGCTCATTATGGCAAGCCTGGATAACGGCATGAGCCTGCTCAATATGGAAGCTTTTTGGCAGTATATTGTGAAAGGCCTTATTCTGGTATTGGCCGTATGCTTTGATGTCATGACGAAAAATAAGAGCGCGTAAGACGCGTGGAGGGACAGGTGTGGATATGCAGGGAGACATTCGTTGCGCGGCTATCGGGCTGGGCCGCTTGGGGTATTGGCACGCCGAAAATCTTCATACGAAAATCAAATCCGCCAAACTGGTCAAAGTGGCGTCCTCCCGGGCGGAGACGGCAGAAAGGGCGGCAAGGGAGCTCGGGGTCGAGGCATGGACGACGAATCCGGATGATGTGTTTACGGACCCGGATATCGACGCTGTGATCCTATCGACGCCTACCGATACCCATGCCCGATTTCTGAAAACAGCGGCCTTGCACGGCAAACATATTTTTGTGGAAAAGCCGATAGCGAAGTCTGTGGAAGAAGGCCGCGAGCTTGTTCGCTTGGTGGAAGAAACCGGCATTACCTGCCAAGTCGGGTTTATGAGGCGCTTTGATCCGGCCTACGCCGAGGCGAAGAAAAGAATCAATGCCGGCGATATCGGCCGGCCGATCTATTTTAAAGGCGTCAGCCGGGACCCCGTATCTCCGCCGGAGGCGTATATTAAACATAGCGGCGGCATCTTTCTCGATCTTGCCGTCCACGATTTTGACATGGCCCGATACTTAATGGGGTCTGAAGTGCGGTCCGTCAGGTCTATGGGAAGCATTCAGCTTCACGCCTTCATGGGCGAATACGGGGATGTCGATCAGGCGCTAACCTACCTAAACTTCGAATCGGGCGCGGCCGGCGATGTCGAATCGAGCCGGAACGCCGGCTACGGATACGACATCCGGGGCGAGGTGGTCGGGACGGAAGGCACGCTGCAGATCGGCTCCTTGAGGCATCACGATTTGCGCATTTTGGGACCCAAGGGAAGCAGCCACGATATTATTCCTGAGTTTGCGACAAAATTCAAGGATGCGTTTCTGCTGGAAATGACTCATTTTATCGATTGCCTTCGTCATGGACAAAAGCCTTCGTGTACGGCCATCGACGGACTTCGGGCCTTGGAAATTGCCCAAGCGGCTGCCGACGCCTTTCTCTCCAAGGAAGAAACGAGGGTGCTTTGAATTCCTCCATTGCATGATCAAAACCTTTGAAAGTATAATACAATGAAGGGAGTTAAACGTTTTCCTTGAATATATAGAAAATGAGGTTTGTGCAATGGGTATTAATATTTTCGACATTGCTAAGGAAGCCGAAGTATCCATCGCTACGGTATCGAAAGTTGTCAATAATACCGGCAGAATTAGTGATAAAACGAGAAAAAAAGTGTTGGAGATTATCGAAAAGCATAATTATACGCCGAATTCGCTCGCTACGGCTTTAACCGGAAAATTCAGCTATACGCTCGGATTGATCATTCCGAATTTGGCCAACCCTTTTTTTGGGGAAATCGCCAAAAGCGTCGAGGACCGCGCGAGGGAACTCGGTTTCAGCGTGATGATCTGCAGCACGGATTACGATGCGGACAGGGAAGCTTCCTATTTTACACTGCTGCAAAAAAAACGTGTGGACGGAGTCATTATCCTGTCGGGCTTTGAAGACCAGCAAACGATTACGAGAAATCTGGTCAAGCCGAATATGCCTGTTGCTCTGATCGCCCGTGATATTCCGACCATATCCATCAACTCCGTTTCGATCGATGATTTTGTCGGAGGCTATGAAGCAGCCAAACATCTCATAGGACTCGGCCATCGCAGAATGGGGCTTATTGTGGAAAATATCCGGTGCGCCAAGGAAAGGGTTCGCGGCTTCAATCAGGCTCTGGAGGAGCATGATCTGCAGCTTGATGAAAGCCTTGTCCTGCTTGGCGAGGCCACCGTTCCTAACGGGAAAAAGCTGGCTCTGCAGCTGCTGAGCGGGGACGAACCGCCGACGGCTATATTTGCGACCAACGACCTTCTGGCCATCGGCACGATCCAGGCGGCGAACGAGCACGGACTGAAGGTGCCTCAGGATGTATCCGTGATCGGCTTTGACAACACGATGCTGGCCACGATTACGGACCCTCCGCTAACGACGATAGCTCAACCGATGGAACAGATGGGAAGGCAGATCGTCGATTTGCTTGTTCAGGAATTGAAGGGCGATGTGACGCATAAACAGCGGATTGTGCTGCTGCCGGAGCTTGTAGTGAGAAAGTCTACGGGTTTACGATAAGGGACGGGCCGTAAAATAGATGGAGAAGGTGGGAGGACGTTGTTTACAACGGTTCTTTTTGATTTGGACGGGACAATTGTCGATACGAATGAGCTGATTATCCGTTCCTTTATGCATGTTCTGAAAGACGCTCCCCATGCGGAAAGCTGCAGCCGGGAGTTTATCGCCCAAAGCATGGGGCTGCCATTAAGAGAGCAGCTCGAGGTCTATACAAAGTCAACAGAGGTAGAGCCTTATATAAAAGCTTACCGAGCGTATAACGAGACCCATCACGAGCGTTTAGTGAAATCGTTTCCTCATGTGAAAGAGACGTTAGAAGCGCTGCACGAGGCAGGTATCCGGCTAGGCGTTGTGACAAGTAAAATAAAGAAAACGGCCGTGATGGGGTTACAAGCAACCGGACTGCTGCCCTATATGGATACGCTTGTTACGGAAGAAGACGTCCAAAGAGGGAAACCGGACCCGGAGCCGATTCGGAAGGCGCTTGCCTTGCTGGATGCCTCCCCGGAGCATACCTTGATGGTCGGCGACAGTCACTATGACATTTTGTCCGCCCGTGGCGCGGGAGTAGCTTCCGCCGCGGTCTCTTGGTCGCTCAAGGGAGAAGCGTACTTGAAAACTTTTTCTCCCGATTTTGTGATTCGGGATATGAGGGAACTGAAACGGACCGTTGGCGTCGAATAGTGTCCGGCAGTTTCCGAATAAATAAACGGAAGTATTGACACAAATGCGTAACCATGGTATTTTTTTCTTGTATAAATTTTGAGTTATTCATCTCACTATCGGTGCGAGGCGGCAGCACATTCGACTGGAAGCAGGTGCGCCGGAAAGCGTTGGACCGAAGAAGAAGCATTGCCATAAAATATTCGGGAAGCCCGGCAGTCATGCTGGGCTTCTTGAGCAAACGCGTAGTGCTGCCCGCCGCGATTGGCCTGGACGTTCTGCAGCCTGAACATACCTGAGGAGGAAACAATGATGAAAGCGCTTGTACTGGAAGGTGCTAAAAACTTGATCCTGAGGCAAGTCGAAGATCCGAAGCCGGCGGAAGATGGCGTTCTGCTGAAAGTTATGGCGAATGGCGTATGCCGAAGCGATCATCACTTTTGGGAAAGCGGTCTCGTTCCCGTTAATATTCTCGGCCATGAATTTAGCGGCGTTGTGGAAGAGGTAGGCAGCAAAGTGACCCGGTTTAAGAAGGGCGATCGAGTCACGGTGCCGTTTTCCGGAAGCGAAGGCGCTTGTCCGCATTGTGTAAGCGGCCATTCCCATCTTTGCGATTCGCTCTTGATGCCCGGCTTAACGTATCAGGGCGGCTACGCCGAATATGTGGCGGTTCCTGTCGCTGACCGGAATATGATCCATTTGCCCGAAGAAATCAGTTTTGCCGAAGCATCGGCCCTGGGCTGCCGATTTATTACCGCTTTCCACGGCATCGTGGACCGGGTTCAGGTGCTTCCCGGCGAGTGGGTTGTTGTTTACGGCTGCGGAGGGGTAGGTCTATCGGCGGTCAATATCGCCTCCGCTATGGGGGCGAATGTGATCGGCGTGGACATCAACGATGCCAACCTCGATTTGGCGAAGCAAATGGGAGCCGCTTACACGGTCAACAGCAGGACGACCGATCCGATTGCAGCCGTCAACGAAATGACACAAGGCGGAGCGGATGTGTCGGTAGACGCGCTCGGGCTGTCGCAGACGGCGGTTAGCGCGATCAGAAGCTTGCGCAAGCGCGGCCGGCATCTTCAAATCGGCATGACGTCGAAGCAGGATGCGGGGTCCATCGCGATTCCGGTCGATGAGATGATCCTGAAAGAACTTTCTTTCATTACGAGCTTCGGCATGCCGGCGCATCGCTATCATGCTGTACTGCCCCTCGTATCCAACGGGAAATTGACGCCGGGGAAAATGGTGACGCGAGAAGTTTCGCTTTCCGAGGTGAACGGCATATTCGAGGAAATGAGCAGCTTTACAAATACGGGAACGTATGTCGTCACCAAGTTCGGGTAAAGCGGCGTTGGCCGGCAGCTGCCGGTATAGTCGTGTTGGCGGGCGCCGGCAATGCAGGTCAAACTCGGCGAGTTGTGAGCAATAAAGGAAGAATTTCTGCTATTCCGTGTGTACTTAATGAAATTACAACCTGAATTAAATATTTTATTCGAGATTATCGTTAAATATAACGACATAAATAAGAAGAATAGTGTATAATAAACAGGAATAACATGTTATTGAAAAGGCGAATGCCAGCTTGGCTGCCGAGCTAATCCGACTTCATGAAAGAAAGGATGGATCATGCATGGAAAACTCCTCGATTAGCGTAGACCTGGGTGTAATCTTGTGTAAGCATTGCGCTGAAATTATTGGCACGTTCGATTCCGAGAAGGTGACTACGTATTATTCGGATTGCCAGGAGCCGGACTGCTTGGAAACGAGAAAGAACCCCAATAACCAACAATGAAAGCTATCGGGAAAGCTCTGCAACATGATCAAACCTAACGGGATTTGAAGCTCTCGCGGGTGTATGGCGGGGGCTTCTTTATTTATATCTGTGCGCTCGTATAAAGCGCTTGGCAAACCATCCGCGATATGAGATAGTATCATGTAACCGGAAGAAGGGGATGGGGTAATGAACGTTCAATATTTCGCGGATATTCTTGATAAGGTGCGGATCCATAAACCGCTCGTGCACAATATTACGAATGTAGTCGTAACGAATTTCACGGCGAACGGCCTGCTGGCCTTAGGAGCATCGCCGGTTATGGCATATGCTCACGAAGAGGTTGCAGAGATGGCGCAAATCGCCGGCGCCCTCGTCTTGAATATAGGCACGCTGGACGACCGTATCGTTCACGCCATGCGGATCGCGGGGCAATCGGCGAACGCGCATGGCGTTCCGATTGTTTTCGATCCGGTGGGAGCCGGGGCGACGGCATATCGCACGGAAACGGCCCGTTCGCTCATGAAGGAGCTGCGGATCTCGGTACTTCGAGGCAATGCTGCGGAAGTGGCTAACGTCGTCGGGAAATCGTGGAGCATTAAAGGCGTGGACGATGCAGGCAGTGCGGCCGGGGAAGTGCCTGCGCTTGTCCGGCAAGCGGCGCGGGCGATGAGCTGTGTCGTCATCGTCACAGGCCGTGACGATTATGTGAGCGACGGCGAGGCGACGTATCGGGTGAGCAATGGTACGCCGCTGCTGACCCAAGTGACCGGAACAGGCTGCTTGCTGACTTCGGTGGTCGGCGCCTTCCTTGCGGTGGAGAACGATCAAGCGGCTGCTGCTGTGGCGGCATTGGCTTATTATGGGGTTGCCGCAGAGCGAGCGGTCCAGATCGCCGGCTCCGACAATCCGGGCAGTTTTCAGATCGAATTGCTGAATCAGCTGCACAAGACGGATGGCGAAGTTGTACGTCGGCAGGCGAAAATAACTCGCGTGGAGTAAGCGACCGGAACAACTTCTCAATGAATTGTAAGATTTTGGATTATTGACTTGCGAATAGCAGTTTTGTATGATGAAATCACGCTTAATTTCCGGTTTACACGAAACCGGAAAGCGGGGGAACCAATGAAATTGGGGCGAATCATTCCATGTAGGGAACCATCTTTCCCGAGCCCGACAGCTAACCTCGTCAGCAGTAGATGGGTCAAATTGTGTATGTATGCAGACTTGCATCGTTGACCCGTGAATCCGGGTCTTTTTGTGCTCCAGACCCGTCGCAGTCCAGGACGATAAGCGCTAGATGATAGCGCATCCTGGCTGGATTCGGGTCTTTTTTGTTTTTATGATAACATCATAGCTTAAGTAAGGAGGATCATGATGCTCCAGCGAATTACTTCTTCCCACCTGCAAGAACTGACAGATGTTCAAAAAGAATACCTGCGAAACCATTGGATTCCACAAGAAGGCGAATATATAGCTATGGGTGACCACGAAGAGATGATTTATTACTTGAACGGGGTCGAGAAACATAAAGCGCTTCCATTATTAACGATCGGACAAATGTTAAGCTACTTAAATAAACATGACCATTCCGTCCGTATTCAACATGTTTCCGGAGAATGGGTCGTGCAGACCTCTATGATTGAAACGAAGGCTATTGAATTAAGTCATGCTTTATGGGAAGCGTTTAAATCGGTTTTGGACAAGAACACAACACGATGATGTTGTGTTCTTGTTTGTATGAGACCTGAAACCGTCGATTTTTTTTCGCGTATTGCTAAGGAAACAAGATGAGGTGAGTAATGGAACAGATATTATTGGAGTTTATTGGCTATTTCAAACAATTATCGTACATAGGCGTCGTTTTGGCGCTGACTTTCGAGTTTGTTCCGGCAGAGCTGGTTCTTCCCCTCGTCGGTTATTGGGTCTATGAAGGGGATATGAACTTGGGGCTGGCTATTCTGGCAGGGACAGTCGGAGGGGTAACAGGACCCTTGACTCTATACGCATTAGGAAAGTATGGGGGGAGGCCGGTGATAATAAAGTTTGGCAAGTTCTTTTTTATACGGACGAAAGAGATTGATAAGGCCGAACGATTTTTCCATAAGTATGGGGCGGGCGTAGCTTTTCTGGGCCGGTTTATCCCGGGGGTTCGGACCGCTGTTTCGCTTCCGTGCGGCATGGCCAGAATGAGTGTCTGGAAGTTCTCGTTATTTACGTTTTGTGCCATGCTGCCTATAACGAGTTTATACGTTTATCTTGGGTACAAGCTTGGTCCCAATTGGCACGAGGTCGGGGAGCTGGCGAAGGGGTATTTGTTCCCGGTTGCCGCCGTGATTGTGGCCGGTCTTCTCGTTTATTCAGCTGTGAAATTATTCAATCGCAATAAAGAAAGAACGACGTAGGAGACGAAAGACGGTGTGGTTTTTGAATGGTAAAATTTTAACGGGCATGGAGGATGCGGATGGTTCATGTCGAATATGTGAGTAATTATTTTACCTTCACGGAACTGAGATGGTGCCCATGTTAGAACATATAAAAGAGAAGACAAGTGATTACCTGCTGACATTAATTCAAATCATGCCTGATATCATTGTTTTTAAAGACGGTAAAGGGGCATGGGTTGAAGCGAATGATGCTGCGCTGCAGTTATTTGAGTTAGACCGTGACGCGTATAAGGGGAAAACAAATCTTGATTTTCAACGTTCTAAGCCGCATATGGAAGAGTTTTTTCATACATGCGAAGAAACCGACAATGAAGCCTGGAGACGAGGCAAAACGATTCATTTTGAAGAAAAATTCAAGCGTTCCGACGGCTCGACCGTAATTATCGAGTTTATTAAAGAACCTGTTATGGCCGAGGATGGTCGGCGGGAGTGGTTAATTGTTGTCGGCCGCGACATTACTGAACGAAAGTTAATTCAAGATCATTTGAACGAGCAAAATGTGGTTCTGGAAATGGTTGCCAAAGGCAGGCCGCTACAAGATATTTTAGGTCACATTATTGAATTTGTAGAGAAGCAAACAGAGGCTGTTTGTTCCATTCTGCTGCTTGAAAACGATTTATTAAAACATGGAATGGCTCCCCGTCTTCCGGCTTCTTTCTTGCGGGCTGTAGACGGCATACGAATTGGACCGGACATGGGTTCTTGCGGAACCGCCGCCTATTATAACAAAAATATTATTGTATCTGACATTGAGAATGATCCGTTATGGCGGGATTTCCGCGAGATTGCGCTGGATCACGGGTTTCGGGCTTGCTGGTCTGTCCCCTTTACGGATAAAGACAATCAGGTGATCGGAACATTCGCTATCTATTACAAGACTCGAAAATCTCCCGAAACCAGGGAACTCCAAATGATCGAGCGTTCCGCTTATTTAATAGGGCTGGTAATCGAACGTAATAAAGCGGAGGAAACCATTCGAAAATTGGCATTTTTCGATTCCTTAACTGAACTCCCCAACCGTAAATCGTTTCAACATATCCTTGAAAAGACGATGGCCGAAGCCAAACAAAAAAATCAATTGTTTGCCGTGCTTTATCTGGATTTGGATGGATTCAAATTCATTAATGACTCGATGGGTCATTCCGTCGGCGATCTTCTTCTGCAGCGTGTGTCCCAGCGCTTACAAGATCTTGTATCGGATAAAGGGATTGTTTCACGTCAAGGCGGTGACGAATTCACCATCCTACTGCCAAATACGTCAAAAGCGGAAACGGAAGCTTACTGCCAGAAGATTATGGAGGCATTGAATGCGCCCTTCCGTATTCAAGATCATGATCTGTATATTTCAACAAGCATTGGGATCAGCATGTTCCCGTTTGATGGAGAAACGATAGAAGCATTGGTAAAAAATGCGGATATGGCGATGTATCATGCGAAGAGGCAGGGCAGAAATCACGGAATGCCTCGCCATGAAGCTTGACCGAGCCGCAAAAACATGAAGAAGCCCCTCTTCGGATGGGGCTTCTTCATGTTTTTGGGCTGAGATGTGTAAATATAAATATTGACAATTCATTGATAACGCTTTAATATACATGTATACAAGAAGTTATACATGTATACAAGTGCTCCGCGAGGAGCAGCAATCAACCGACACTTCTACATATCGTAAAACTTTCAGAGGAGGGATTGTTATGCAAGTGCATGATCAATGGGATGTCATTGTGGTTGGCGGGGGAACGGCGGGGGCGCCGGCAGCTATTGCGGCAGCTAGAAACGGGGCCAAAGTACTTGTGGTCGAAAAGAATGGTTACCTGGGCGGGGCTTCAACTTCTGCACTAGTGTCGCCGTATGCGAACCATTATGACGCTCATGGCGAACCGACGATAGCCGGTCTTTTTAAAGAAATACTTGACTCCTTAAAGGAAATGGGAGCATGCCATGGTCCTATCCGCCCCAAGGAAGGGAACCCGCCTTGGGGGAAAAATCCCGTGATTACGCCTTTCGATGATGAATACCTGAAATTTGTGTTAACGAAGATGGCCAAAGATGCCGGAGTGAGCTTTTTATACCATACCTTGTTGAAGGATGTATGGGTTGAGGATGGCGTAGTGAAAGGCATTACGGTGTTTAACAAATCCGGCGCTCATACTTTATTCAGTAAAGTCATTGTCGACTGCACCGGGGACGCCGACGTCGCTGTGAAAGCGGGCGCCAAAACGGTAAAAGGCCGGGAAAAAGACGGGGAAAAAATGCCCGTCACCGTGTACTGCCGAGTCGGTAACGTGAATGTCGACCGGGTCGAAGAAGAAATCAAGAGAAATCGGGACAATTTCAGATGGTACGCGATAGGCAGTGCGGAAGGAGATCTTCCTGCCGGCAGCCAGCGTAAACAGCTGTTTTGTTCAGGATTTTGGCAGGAAATAGCTGCGGCTAAAGAAAACGGCGAATATAACATAGGCAGAGAAACCTTGAATTTGTTTACAAACGTAAGGGAAGGCGAAGTTACCGTTAATGCTACCCGCGTTAATTTCATAGATGGGACCAATGCGTCTGAAGTTACAGCTGCAGAGGTGGAGCTGCGATACCAGACGATGTCGGTTGTAGATTTCTTAAGAAAACGAGTGCCTGGTTTTGAAAAGTCATTCCTCATCAAGACGGCCAACGAAGCAGGCATTAGGGAAACCCATAGAATCATCGGCGAATATATACTCACGCAGGAGGATGTCGTGAAGGGTACAAGGTTTGATGATGTCGTGGCGCGTGGTGGATATGCTATCGATATTCATAATCCCGGAGATTCGAAGAGCACCTGGATCCAGGTAGACGATAGCTACGATGTACCCTATCGCGCGTTATTGCCTGTTGAACTGGAAGGCTTGCTGGTCGCCGGCCGTTGTATTTCCGCTACGCATGAAGCGGCTGCTGCCGTCCGAGCAATGCCATCCTGCGTGGCAATCGGCGAGGCTGCAGGAACTGCGGCTGCTCTCGCCACGACGAGAGGGCTCACTCCGAAAACAATCGATGTCCAGGAATTAAAACAGGTGCTAACTCAAAATGGCGTTTTACTTGCTTGATGCCGGCTGCTCTTATTCATCACGTTCATCTCCTATGATGGAGATCATCTTCGATCCGGCTGCTGACCAAGGTCAGCAGCCGTTCTTTATTATTGGGGAGAACGATCGGCGGGGCTTTGTTCATCATCTGAGAACGCATCAAAAAGGGACCCTCGAGTTTTTCTCGACGATCCCTTGCTGAAGGTGCTTTGTTGTCTTTTTCAAACCGGACGATTTGCCCGCTGTATTAGAACATCGCTTTCAATATTTCCTTGGTCGTTGTGAAATGCTGACGTAAAATTTGAACCGCCAATTCGTTATCGCCTTGCTTGAGATGAGTCAGAATCTGGGAGTGATCATCCTCCAGGTCTTGGGCCAGCTTGTAGTTTGTTTTGGAGTACAGGCTGTACCGGGATATGGTGTCCTGAAGCGAATCGACAAACTGCTTTAATTTGTTATTTTGCAAGGCGGAAATGATGGTGAGATGAAATTCCGAATTGGTTTTATGAAGCTCCTGCAAGTTTTCCTTTTCAAGGTGGACCTTCGCCATTGTAACGCAATTTTCCAGCTGTTGGATAATTGCGCTGTCGTCTGCTGTAATTTTGCGGAGGGCCTCCGCTTCCACAATCAAGCGTATGTCATAGATTTCTTCGATTTCCTGAATCGTCGGGATCGATACAATCACTTTACGGCCTGAAAGTACGGAAACCAGATTTTCGTTTTCCAAGCTGCGAAGGGCTTCCCGAACCGGGGTACGGCTCACCGATAATTTGTTAGCAATCAGATTCTCGCTCAGCAGCTGTCCGGGCTTTAAATTTCCGTTCAGTATCGCCTTCTTTAAGGTTTGATATACAACTTCTCGCAAAGGCAGGTAGGCAGGGAAGTCTTCAAGTGCTTCCAGCATGATTTCTTCTTGTAGAACCATTTCGTTCATTCCTTTGGTCTTTATAATAATTTCATTACTCAAATTCTAGTCGTATACTTGTATACATATATTATAAACCAGAATCTGAAGTTAATCAATAGCCATCAGCAGGAATTCGTTGCATCGTGGCTAAATGGTTAGGGGGCTGCAGGCGAATTGCGATTGATACGGCTGCTTAATGGGCGGAAATGAGTTGTGCTGAAGTCGATTGATGGAGAATATCGCATAAAAAATGGGATATTTGTAGATAAATATATATATTTCCACATATAGTTTTCAAGCCTTGACAATGGTATTCACTTGGTATACTATTGTGACAACGCTTACATAAGTCAGAATGCTTGAAAAAAATAAGGCGGGATGGAGGAGCTCAACATGCCGGTTAGGTAGAATTGCCATCGAACGGAAGCTGGCCGATGCCGTCAATGTGGAAACAAAAACTGAATAAAGGAGTGTGGTCCAAATGAAAAAGATGGGTCGTACTGTGTTAGGCTTAGGGCTTATTGCGTTAACTCTCAACGGTTGCAGCCAACCGTCCAGTGCGGGTGAGTCCGGGACAAAGGGAAGCGATAACCTCATCATCGGCTTCTCACAACACCGCATTGCCGGAAGCGATTGGTATAAGATGCTGATTGAAGGGGCCAAAGCTCAAGCCGAGAAACAGGGTGTGACGATCTTAGTAACAGACGCTGGAGGAGATGCAGTCCAACAGAACTCGGATATTCAGAACATGATGAGCAGAGGCGCTAAGGGCATTGTAGTGAATGCGCTTGATCCTCGAGGTATAGCGAATACCGTCAATGAACTGGAGAAAGAGGGCATCCCTCTCGTTGCGGTCAACACCCGTCTTAGCCCAGAGCTTGAGAAGAAGTCGTACTGTTTCGTAGCGGAAGATCAGCTGGACACCGCTGCCTCGGCAGGTAAAGAGTTAGCGAGAAAAATTGCGCAGAAATACAGTAAAGACGAGAAGGTCAAACTGGCCGTCATTGGCGGCTACTCCGGCGAAAGTACGACGGCATTACGGCAAGAGGGCTTCCTCAAAGGCTTCAATGGCTACTTCGAAGCGAACCCGGGCCACAAAATTGAAATCCTTCCTATCCGCTATGGCGAATGGCTGCCGGACAAAGCTCGCGTACCGGTTCAACAAATCGCCACGGCGAACCCCGATTTGAAAGCGGTATTCAGCATGAGTGACGTTATGCACGCCGGCATTGAGCAAGGCTTGCGGGAAGCCGGCGTCCTAGACAAAGTGATTATAGTCTCCTACGATGGCGCTATGGCTCTTGCCAAGAAGATGATGGACGAACCGAATGGTCCTCTCCAAGCGACTGTGTCGAACTCGCCGTACCTGCAAGGTGCAACGGCCGTTCAGATGGCGATAGACGCGGTCAAGGGGAACAAGACGAGCTGTCCGGGCGGAGCCAGATACACGGAAAACGTCCTTATCACCCCAGAAAACGCCAAACAGTTCTACGACCCCAACATCAGCTACTACTATTCCAAAGAATCTCTCACCAAACTTCAATAAAAGTATCCCGAACGGGAACATACATGCAGGATGCAGGAAAAGCCATATGACGAACGGTTAACAAGCGCAGTTTACCGGTGAGGTCGAGAAGGCATAAGACGACAGGCAGAGGATCAATGACTTCGAACGCCGGACGCTCGCTGGACGACGGTGAGCCTGCCGATCATGTGTCAGGCTTCCTTCGTCGAAGCGAGCACTCTCACAGATGTGAAAGGAGGCAGCGTCAAATGGTCGAACAAGAAGAGTTGGCTCTCTCCCTTCGAGGGCTCTGTAAGTCATACTCCGGTATCCAGGTGCTGCACCGTATTAACCTGGATATTCGCCGGGGTGAAATCCACTGTCTGGCCGGCCAAAACGGCGCCGGAAAATCTACGATCATCCGTGCGGTGTCCGGAGTGGAAAGGCCTGATAGCGGCACGATTGAGCTGGAGGGCAGACCTGTACGGTTCAACAATCCGCACGACAGTCAACGCGAGGGGATCTTCACTATTTATCAGGAGCTCAGCCTCGTACCGGGCCTCTCGATCGCTGAAAACATTTTTCTCAGCGACTTACCGCGTGGCGCCGGCGGAGTCCTGAATTGGCGAACGATGCGGGAGCGGGCCCGCGAGGCGCTTGAGTGGCTCGGCATCAACATCGATGTGAATCAGCCGGTCAGCTCGTTAACCACCGCCCAACAGCAGGGCGTTGAACTCGCCAAGGTGCTGCATGTGGCAAAAACGCTCCACGGTCGCCCTCCAATCATACTTTTGGATGAACCGACAGCCACCCTGCCTGCGCAGGACGTTAAACGTCTGCTCCAGGTGCTGAAAAGCCTTCAGAAACAGGGTGTGACATTCATCTATATTTCTCATCGAATGGATGAGGTTTTTGAAATCTGTCAGCGGATCACCGTATTGCGCGACGGCCGCAAGGTGGGAACGTACGAGGTTGATCAAACGACGCCGGCGGACATCGTCCGGGCGATGATCGGGAGAAACCTCGGGGGCTCGCTCTTGGGAGAATCGTTGGGGGGAGGCGAGAAGCCCCGTTACGGACTAGGAGGCGATCCCGGGCATGTCGCACTTTCCGTCGAGAACCTCCATGATGGCTCCGTTCTCCACGATATAAGCTTCAAGCTTCACCGTGGCGAGGTGCTCGGCGTGGCGGGTTTGGTGGGAAGCGGACAGTCGGAGTTGGCCGCTTGCCTGTTCGGCGCACGCGAACGGATAAGCGGAAAGATCACGATCAACGGTCGGCCGACGAAGCTCCGAAGTCCAAGCGAGGCCATCCGCGCAGGGATCGGACTTCTTCCGCAAAGCCGCAAAACCGAGGGCCTTGTGTTGAATATGTCAGTAACTGAGAATGTGACGATGGCCAGTTTATCCGATGTGAGCCGCTATTCGGTGATTAACCGCAACCGGGAGGAGCAGAGCGCTCGGGAACTGGGCCTATCGCTGAACATAAAGATGAGGGGTCCGGATCAAAAAGTCGTGAATCTTAGCGGCGGTAACCAGCAGAAAGTGGTGCTTGCCAAATGGTTGGCCAGCCAAACGAAAATATTGATCTTTGACGAGCCTACACGCGGCATTGATGTCGGGGCCAAAGAGGAGATCTACAAGTTGATCGGGGAGTTCGTGCGTGAGGGAGGATCCGTGCTGCTCATGAGTTCGGAGCTTCCAGAAACGCTTATGTGCGATCGTATTCTAGTCATCGCCCGAGGTCGGATCGTTGGCGAGTTCTTGCACGATGAAGTGGATCCTCACGGCGATGTGGTCATCGCGCAATGCTACTGATACAAGAATACAAGTGAAAGGTGGGGACAGTCATGCAGACGCTGAATAAGTCCAGTAAGGAAGAGACGTCGGTGGTATCGCGGGGGCCGCTGTTCGCTTCATCCGGCATCGTCGATCTCATCAAGCGAAGCTACCTCGTTATTTTCTTGGGTCTGGCTGTGGTGGCAGGAGCGATCGCCTCGCCCTATTTTTTGACCGGCCGCAATATCGAGAACATCATCGTGACTGGAGTTGTTGTTTCGATCCTGGCGATCGGTCAGTTCAAAGTCATTGTCACACGCGGCATTGACTTGTCGGTCGGTTCGATTGCCGCTCTGGGAACGGTGATGGTCGCTGTCCTGCTGCGGCAGGGGCTGCCGATTCCGATCGTCATTGCGTTAACCTTGGCCGTATGCGCTGCAGCGGGTTTGATCAACGGCATTGCTGTCGTTTACGGGGGCATTACACCCTTCATTGCCACCTTCGCCATGCTCAGCATCGCCCGAGGGGTTGCGTATCTCATTCAAGTCGGCACCCTGATTGAGGTCTCCAATCCAACCTACCTGAAGCTATTTACAGGAAGTCTCCTGGGAATACCGAACTCCGTCATTCTGGTTATTGTGGTGATGCTCGTCACTGCCTTTATTATGAAATATACAACCTTCGGCCGCCAGCTGTACGCCATCGGCGGCAACCCCGAAGCCGCCCGTCTCTCCGGGCTGCCCGTCAATCGCAATCTGATCACCACCTATGTCATATCCGGACTGTTCTCAGGTCTGGCGGGACTCATCCTGGCCGCCCAGCTTCAGCAGGGCAGCTCGCTGCTCGCCAAGGGATATGAGCTCAATGCCATCGCTTCCGCGGTAGTCGGAGGGACGTCGCTCTTCGGCGGGACCGGCAATCCGATCAGCGCCGTTATAGGCGGTCTCCTCATCGGCATCATTTCCAACATCATGAACCTGGTCGGCATCCTGCCGGAGCCCCAACTGATCGTGCTGGGATTGGTCATTCTCATCGCCGTATTCTTTACCGGCGGGGAAGGTCCCAAACGGCTTAATAAACTGATTAAATGGTTTCGGCGTTGAGGTGAAAGCGAGAGCTCAGGATTCACCCGGTTCGGCAGCATTCGTCAAGAACGGATGAAACCGATTACAAAAAAGAAGAAGGAAAAGGATAACCTGCCAGAGAATTTATATTGTACATAAATTAGGGAGGGTACGAAGTATGAATTACGCTCATAAGCCAGATCCAGTCGACGTCCTCATCATTGGAACAGGAGCAACCGGCGCAACGGCGGCCAAGGTTTTGACCGAGTCCGGTCTGAAGGTCGTAGCGTTGGAACGCGGTCCATGGTTGAAGCCCGAGCAATTCTCCGGGGATGAACTGAAATTCCTCAACCGGAACTACATTTGGCCGGACGAGAAATTAAAACCGCGTACTTACCGGCCCGATGAGAACGCCCAAACGGTGGTTCGCAGGTTCTCGCCGACTCCCAACCTGGTGGGCGGAGGAACTGTACATATGAGCGGGTGGTTCCCGCGCGCTGCGAAGTCGGATTTCATGCTTCATACCTTGCACGGAGATGTCCCGGGCGCCAGCCTTGCCGATTGGCCTATTACCTACGAAGAGCTCGAGCCGTATTACACCAAGGTGGAGTGGGAGTTCGGCGTATCCGGGAAGGGCGGCTTGAATAAGTACGAGGCACCGCGCAGCAAAGAGTACCCTTGCCCGCCGATGCCGTTGTCCCCTTACGGGAAGGTGTTTCACGAGGCATGCTCCAAGCTGGGCTATAATTCATTCCCGATGCCTCAAGCGGTAATTACGAAGGAGCACAAAGGAAGAAAGCCTTCTAACCACTCCGGGTTCGTGCAGCAGTTCGGCGACCCGACAAGTGGCAGGTCGAGCACCTTGCATACGTTTGTTCCGGAAGCGCTTTCGACGGGGCTGCTGGAACTGCGGCCCGATACTTACGTCCGCGAAATTACGCTGCACAAGGACGGACGTGCCAAGGGAGCCATCTATATCGACGAGAACGGACGCGAGGTCGAGCAGGAGGCCAGCATCGTGATTCTAGCCTGCGGGGCCATTGAATCGGCACGCTTGCTGCTTGCGAGCAAGTCGAATTTATTTCCGGACGGACTGGCGAACAGCAGCGGTCAAGTGGGGAGAAACGTGACTTTTCATGAGTACATCTTCGCCATCGGCTTGTTCGATAAGGAAATTCACGACCCGCTTTACGGCTGGGCGGGATCTTATGTGAATGGAGCTTCCATGGAATTTTACGAGACGGATCAAAGCCGGGGGCATATTCTTGGTTCGCTGATCTGTGCGTCCGGCTTGGGCCTTCCGGTGAACTGGACCTTTCCAGGACGGCCGACCTGGGGCAAGGCGGCCAAGGACACAGACCGGGAGCTGTTTAACCACAGCATGAAGATCGGCGTCCTCGTTAACGATCTGCCCCGGGAGACCAACAGGGTTGAACTGGATCCGGAGGTTAAGGATGCCTGGGGACTCCCGGTCGCACGAATAACGCATACCGCTCACCCTAATGACATCCGTCAAGGGAACTGGCAGGTCGATAAGAACATCGAGATATTGAAAGCGGCCGGCGCGAGCAAGACCATCCCCGTGTACATGGAGGGCATTAACGGCAACACCTGCCATGAGCAGGGCACAGCCCGGATGGGTAACGACCCCTCGAAGTCCGTGTTGAACAAATGGTGCCGGGCGCATGACGTCGACAACCTGTACGTACTTGACGGGAGCTTCTTACCGAACCTGGGAGTCAATCCGACGCTTACGATTATGGCTAACGCTTGGCGCTGCTCGGAATATATCGCCCAGGTGCACGGCAAAGGTCTGGACGTAGCCGTTCAGGCACGATAAGAAAGGATGTGTAGGAGCGATGACTAGCCAAAGCAACTGGGAGATGCTCCCGATTGACGCCAATACCGACGAGCGGTTGTTCTTTGACGAACACCAATGGTTGACCATCGAGGCCGCCACGGCGCGCATCATTCCCACCGATCACGACCCGGGCGCGCGAGAAGCGAATGTGGTGCGGTATATTGACCGCTACATATCCGGTACCGACTACATTTATGCTAACGCCGACGGCAGCGGATTCCTGCAGCTGGCGGGCAAAGACTTCGAAGCCTGGATTACGCGCATGCAGGCCATGCAGGATAAGTACACGGAGGGCGTCCGCGAGCTGGACGAAGTAAGCCGGGAGAAATTCGGCGCAGCGTTCATCGCGTTGACCGAAGAGCAGCAGGATGAGGTGCTGCTTACGCTCTCCGGCGAGCCGCCGGTACAGCCGTTCCTGATAAACGCGGAGGCCGGGGACGAAGACTCGACCGTAGGCGGCGCACCTCCATCCAATCAGCCCGTTTCGGATGAGGGACTGGACTTTTTTCACACGCTGGTCTTTCATACGAGACAAGGCTTTTATTCAGATCCGGTCTACGGAGGCAACAAAGATCATATCGGGTGGAAAGTAATCGGCTTCGAGGGGCCCAAGTCGCTGGCCGAGACTCAAGATGGCAGTCACACCACGAAGGCATTCCTGAACATGAATGGATGGCCCTATTCCCAAGACCCACAAAGTCCATGAGAAGGTCCGGACCATGCTGCGGCGTGCCGGGTTCATCCTCATGCGGCAGTGCTTGGACCAGTGAAGGGCGGTCAACCTTGACCCGAAGAGAAGTGGTAATATTGCCAAAATTTCCTTGATTATGGTATTCAATTGGTATACAATTAAAGTAAAGACACACCCTTTACACTAAACCGAGAGAGGTGAACGAGTTGGGGAAAATGAAGCTGATCGAGGCACCGAAGGCTGTCGATGTTCGTGACTACAAGATGTTTATCGGGGGAGCGTGGTTCGACGCCCGCTCAGGCAAAACCTTCGAGACGATTAATCCTTACACGGGCAAAGTTTGGGCCACCGTACCTGAAGCTGGCGCAGAGGATGTAGAAGCTGCGGTTGATGCCGCTCGCCGGGCATTCGACGAGGGCCCGTGGGGGAAGATGACCGGGACGGAGAGAGCGCGGCTTATGCGTCGCTTGGCCGAGCTGATTGCGGATCATACGGAAGAGCTCGCTACCATCGAGAGTATGGACAATGGCAAGCTCCTGAGAGAAACGCGCGGACAGCTCAGCGCGATGTCGGAGTGGTTCTACTACTTCGCAGGCGCCGCGGATAAGATCCAGGGGGAAACCATTCCTTCCGACAAGCCTAATTTCTTCGTTTACACGAGGAGAGAGCCCCTAGGCGTGGTCGGCGCCATTATGCCGTGGAACTCGCCGCTCTTTCTGTTAACCTGGAAACTCGCGCCAGCGCTTGCTTCGGGCTGTACATTCGTAGTCAAATCCGCCGAGCAAACGCCAGCCTCCACGCTGGAGTTCGCGAAGCTTATTCAGGAGGCGGGCTTCCCGGATGGCGTATTCAATGTTGTAACCGGTTACGGCGCCACTACGGGGAGCGCTCTTGTCCGGAATCCTGGCGTGGACAAAATAGCCTTCACAGGCTCTACGGAGACCGGGAAACGGGTGATGAAGGATGCTGCGGAACATATCGCCAAGGTCACGCTCGAGCTGGGCGGCAAGTCTCCGAATATCGTCTTCGATGATGCGGACCTCGATGCAGTGGTCAACGGGGTTGTCGCCGGTATTTTCGCGGCTACCGGTCAGACGTGCATCGCCGGATCGAGACTCATTGTCCAGGAATCCATCCATGACGAGCTGGTCAAGCGGCTTGTTGAGAAGGCCCGCTCCATCAAGCTGGGTAACCCGCTGGAGATGGAGACGGAGATGGGACCGATCGCCTTCAAGGAGCAGCTCGACAAAGTGCAGAGCTACATTAACATCGGTCTGGAAGAGGGCGCCGAGCTGGTTTACGGCGGCAAAGCCCCGTCGGAAGCGGAACTTCAAGACGGCTTCTTCATCGAACCGACGATCCTTACGGGCGTAAACAACAAGATGAGAGTGGCCCGGGAGGAAATCTTCGGTCCGGTGCTCAGCGTGATCGCCGCCAAGGACGAGGAAGAAATTGTACGTCAGGCGAACGATAGCCCGTTCGGCTTGGGAGCCGGTATCTGGACCAAGGACGTTCAGCGGGCACACCGGGTAGCGCACGCCCTGCGCGCCGGCACGATTTGGATTAACTCCTATCGCACCATCTCCTTCAATACGCCTTTCGGCGGCTACAAAATGAGCGGTATCGGGAGAGAGAACGGGCTCGAGTCCATCAAGGAGTACACGCAAGTGAAGTCCGTTTGGGTGGAGCTATCCGGTCAGAGCCGCGACCCTTTCAAGCTGGGCTAGTCATGCCGGTGGTCAGAGCGTCTAATCAACGATGAGCCCGGTTATGATACCCGGTTCAGGCACGGTCTTGAACGATATAGGCTGGGGGGGACGAAATACGGTCTACGGAATGGAAATGAAATTGAAGTGAGGTTTTACCTATGAGCATGAGTAAGCAAGAAACGATATATCGTCAGATTCAAGAACGCATCTTGCAGGGCTATTACCAGCCGGGTGACCCGATCATCGAGCGTGTCGTTGCCGAGGAGCTGGGCGCAAGCCGAATTCCGGTCCGCGCAGCGTTGTTGCAGCTGGAGCAAGACGGTTTAGTCACGCTCATACCCAATCGGGGCGCAAACGTCCGGATATTAAGCCCGACCGATCTCAGAGATCTTTTTGTGGCCCGAATGGCGATAGACGGTATGGCGGCGCGCCTCGCTGCGCTTTACATGGATCCGTCCGAGCTGGAGCTGGTGGATAATGAATACCGTCAAATTTTGAACAAAAATGAGGCTCCCGATCCCGAACTCATGGTCTCGCTGGGAAGCGACTTCCATGACAAGATCACCGGCGGGTGCGGTAACCCCGTCATCGCCCGGATGGCGGTATCTATCGCCGACCAGGTGCGTCTCTCGCGTCGGCTGTACTTTCCGCATACTTCATCGGTTCAGATGCTGCGTTTTGCGAATCAGCATATCCGGATCGTTGCGGCGATTCGGGATCGTGACCCGGACCTCGCGGAAAAGCTGATGCGCGAGCATATCGCCGAGACGTACGACCTGTTTCGAGTATCGCTGGATGGCCTCGGATCGAAGCAATTATAAGTCTGTTAGCCTGAACTGATCGATGAAAGATCATATAAATTTGGAGGCGAAGAGATATGAGAAACGGTGCAATCGTTTTCGATGCTGTGGTACATGCAATGGACTTTCGGGAGCAGCAAATGATCAATGACGCTTCGCGAATGGGCAAGGCGTCCATGAAAGGATTCCTCGACTTCACAGGCATCAACGGCCAGCAGGTGTCGTATGCAGGGATCGAGAATCCGCCGGAGTACGAATGGGCGAATAAGAAGCTGTTTGACGAGTCCGATACGGACTTCGCGGTGGTGCAGCCGATTCCGGCCTTCGGAGTCTTCAAGGATGGCATGGCGCCTGTTCGGATAGCGTACGAAATCGCCCAAACGAAGCCCGATCGCTACTTCTTCTGTGGCGCGGTTGATCCTCTCTACCAGGGGCTCAACGGTGCGATGGAAGAGATGGAGCGCCAAGTGAAAGAAATGGGCGCTGTCAGTATCAAGTTCTACCAAGCTCAGACCATCAGGAACTGGTGGAGCGCGGACGACGAGAAAATCGCCTACCCGCTATTTGAGAAAGCTATCGAGCTCGGCATCAAAACCGTGCAGTTTCATAAAGGGCTGCCGATTGGACCTACCCAGCGGGTGGAGCACCTGCGTCCGAACGACCTGCAGCAGGCGGCGTACGATTTCCCTCAGCTGAACTTCGCCATGCACCATTTTGGAGACCCTTACATTGACGAGGCGATCAACATTGCTTCGCGGTTTTCCAACATTTATATGATCATGCCTCTGTGGTTCAACCAATACTTCGTTGCTCCGCGGGCGATGACCGAACTGCTCGGCAAGGCGCTTCTTCACGTTGGCGCGGATCGCATCTGTTACGGAACGGACGCATGGCTGTGGCCGAACGTCCAGTCCTACATTGATATTCTGGATAACTTCAAAATGCCTGAGGACCTTCAGGAAGGCTACGGTTACCCGGATGTCACAGAAGAAATGAAGAAAAAAATATTTGGCTTGAACTATGCCAAAGCATTAGGAATCGACCTGGATGCCAAAGCGCGCGCGATCGGACTTATCAAATAAGGTGAGGAGCAAAGCCTATGAACGAGACTATGTCTACCCACGTTCCGTCGATTAAGGAAATCAATGATTCGATTAAAGATGTCAGAGCGCGTCTGCGGGGACATGCTGGCGATCTCATCATCCATGACATCGACGAAGATGGTGAAGTGTCGATCGAATTCATAGGGGCCTGCAGTGCATGTCCGGCCATTGGTTTTACATACTTGGCTATTGTCGAGCCTGCATTGACCGAAATTAAGGGTGTAAACAGCATTAAAACTCATCAGGTCCATCTCTCACCGGCGTTTCGTAAGCGAATGAGCACATTTACGCAAGGGAGTTCCTCAAGAATAGGCTCTTAGCAGCTGCGGATGAAATCGAAGCTGAGCAGGAGCAGGCGGCATGGGTGATCTGCGACCTGCTCTCAACTTCGGGCCCGGCCTGTCTCAACCATTTTTCCGATAAGTGATGCGATCCGGCGTTATTTTGTCTATATATCTCTTTGAAGGGAGAATGGCCGTGATTTGTTATGACTCACCCGTAAACCCGAATGGCGATCAGGCCAAGCAGCCTTGTGTGCTGGTCTTGGGATTTTTTGACGGGGTTCATCTGGCTCATCAGCATATTATAAACAGCGCTAAAAAATTGGCTATCCAGGAAAACATGCAGCTGGCCGTCATGACCTTTTTCCCGCATCCCAAAGAAGTGCTTGACCCCCGGGAAATCCAGAGACCTTGCATGACGCCGTTGTCATTAAAAATAAAAATATTCGAACAAATGAAGGTTGACGCCCTGTACGTCATTCGTTTTGATAAAGAATTCTCATCGCTTGCTCCGGCTCAGTTTGTTTCCGACTTTATTCTTCCGCTAAACCCCAAACATATCGTTGCGGGATTTGATTTTACATATGGAAAATATGGACGCGGCAATATGGTTTCCCTCCGGGAGCATACCATGGGGCAAGTAAACATCGTTACGATTGAGAAGCTTGAGCGTCATGGTCAGAAAATTGGCTCCACGCTAATCAGGCAGCTTATACAATCGGGTAAAGTCGATCGTGTGCCGGACTATTTAGGCGATTACTATACGATTCATGGGAGCGTATCGCCAAGCCAGTCCAAATTTTTTAGTTTTAAAGTGAAGACCTCGGAAAATTATATGTTCCCTCATTCCGGACTTTATCAGATCGCTTGGCATCAGGATGAATACGAAGTGAATGCTGCTTGTTTAATAGACGCAGACTCGCCTGCTCCGAAATGTTTAGTGAAGCTGCCTGACAAATTCATGTTTCCACCAGCCTACGGAAGCGAAATAACGGTAAAGTTCATCACGAAAATAAACGGGATTTATGAAATGACCTGGAACCATGCGGAAACAAGCGGCCTGATTCATCTCTCCCCGACATCGAATTGGTGAAGAGATGACCTGGGGAAAACCGCAAATTACGGCAAGTCCTGATTCAAGATCATAGCAAAGGGGAAATTGCAGTGGCAATTGTTGGACAAAAACCGGTTTTGACGCAAGAGATGACGATGACAATGATAGAAACTTGTGTGCATAAAGCGAATGAATTAGGCATAGCCGTCAATATTATGGTCATGGACGACGGAGGGAACCCGAAAGGGTTTCTTCGTATGGACAAAGCTTCTTTGATTGGTCAGAAAATTGCTCATAACAAGGCCTACACGGCAGTTGGCTTCGGAATTCCGACTTCCGAGTGGTACTCCAAAATCAAAGATAAGCCTGAGCTGCAAGGCATAGCGCATATCGACAACATGATTATTCTTGGAGGCGGCTTGCCCATTTATCACGATTCGCACTTAATCGGCGGTATCGGCGTTTCAGGAGGAACCTCGGAACAAGATATCATTTGTGCGCAGGCGGCTCTGGACGCTTTGGCCGGACGATCATGACCTGACGGCGGTACGGGATACCCCAAATGCATGGAATCCTACGCCTCGGAAATAGCAATCGATCAGGGATAAATCAAATAACGAAGGGACGATTCGACATGAAAGAGAACTATCAATTGGATCATGTAGTCATTCAAGGGAAGCAAACAACCGAAATTATGGAAATACTGACTCCCGAAGCGCTGGAGTTTGTCGTGTCGCTGCAGCGGAAGTTTGGAAATACGCGAAAAGAGCTTCTGGCCAAACGGTCCGAGCGGCAGAAAAAAATCGATGAAGGGCATTTGCCGGATTTTCTTCCATCTACCGCGGATATCCGCGGCGGAAAGTGGACGATTGCCCCGGTACCGGCTGACTTGCAGGATCGAAGAGTTGAAATAACGGGGCCGGCCGGCGACCGGAAGATGGTGATCAACGCGCTGAATTCCGGTGCGAAATTGTTCATGGCCGATTTTGAAGACGCCAACTCGCCTACGTGGGAGAACACGATGCTGGGGCAAGTCAACATGCGGGATGCCGTGAATCATACGATCAGTTATGAAAGCCCGGAAGGAAAGTCTTATCGGTTGAATGATAAAGTGGCTGTTTTGATTCCGCGTCCGCGCGGCTGGCATATGGAGGAGAAACACGTTCTCGTCGACGGGGAGCCCGTTTCGGCCAGTTTGTTCGATTTTGGCCTGTACTTCTTTCACAACGTCCGAACGCTGCTTGGCAAAAACAGCGGCCCCTATTTTTACTTGCCGAAGCTGGAATCGCATGAAGAGGCAAGGCTGTGGAACGAAGTGTTCGTCTTCGCTCAAGAAAGGCTCGGGATTCCTCAACAAACGATCAAAGTAACGGTGCTGATCGAAACGATTCTGGCCGCTTTCGAAATGGACGAAATCCTGTTTGAATTGCGCGATCATATTGCGGGTCTCAACTGCGGCAGATGGGACTACATCTTCAGCTATATCAAAAAATTGCGCAACAGACCGGACGTCATCCTGCCGGATCGCAGTCTTGTGACGATGACGTCTCCATTCATGCGCGCTTATTCGCTGCTTGCGATCAAAACTTGCCATAAACGGAATGCGCACTGCATTGGCGGGATGGCTGCGCAAATTCCGATCAAGAACGATCCTGAAGCCAACCAGGCGGCTATGGACAAAGTGCGGGCCGATAAGGAGCGGGAAGCTACCGACGGCCACGACGGCACATGGGTGGCGCATCCGGGTCTTGTGCCGGTTGCTATGGAGGTGTTCGATCGGATCATGCCGGCGCCGAATCAGGTGGGCAAGCAGCTGGAGCACGTCGAAGTGACGGCCGCCGATTTGCTGGAGGTCCCGCAAGGACCGATCACGGAATCGGGGCTTAGAACCAATATCAGCGTAGGCATTCAATATATAGAAGCCTGGCTGCGCGGATCTGGAGCCGTTCCGATTCATAATCTGATGGAAGACGCGGCTACTGCAGAAATATCGAGGGCTCAAGTGTGGCAGTGGATTCGTCATCCCAGAGGGGTTTTGCAAGACGGAGGCCCGATCACGGAACAATTGTTCGAGCAAATGGTCGTTGAGGAATTGGCCAAAATTCGAAGTGCGGTCGGTGAAAAACAATATACGCAAGGGAAATATGAACAGGCCAGAGAGCTGTTCAGCCAGATGACCCTCGCTCCTGATTTTGAAGAATTCCTGACGCTGCCCGGTTATCGGCTGCTTGCTTAGTCGGGATAATCGTTGATCGAACAGCTCCTCATCCTAAATAAAGAAGGTGTAAACCAGTGAAATTTGCGCGATTTACCGCAGCGGGAGATCCAACCGTTCGGTCCGGGGTAGTGGTGGACGGAACGGTCCAAGAAATCGTGGGAAATGTATTCGAGACATGGAATTATACGGGGAACAGCTATGCTTTGGAAAGCGTTCAGCTTGTCGCTCCTCTTCAGCCCAGACATATTATCGGGATCGGCAAAAATTATGTGGAATTCGAGCATGAGAGACCGCAGACGTTGCCCAGCATACCTGTTTTTTTCTTTAAACCGGTCAGCACCGTCATTGGTCCGGGAGAGGAAATCATCATTCCGTCCACGCTGGAGCAGGTCAAATTCGAAA
Organism: Paenibacillus sp. tmac-D7; assembly: GCF_006519665.1. Taxonomy (NCBI): domain Bacteria; kingdom Bacillati; phylum Bacillota; class Bacilli; order Caryophanales; family Paenibacillaceae; genus Paenibacillus; species Paenibacillus sp. tmac-D7. The sequence continues at coordinate 96,604 of NZ_VIDW01000009.1, forward strand.
CGGAAATTGCCGTCATCCTAGGGAAGGAAGGCAAGAATATCCCCGAAGATGATGTGGAGCGTTATATTTTTGGATATACCGTTGCAAACGATGTCGCTTCGCCGGAATATTTCCATCCGGACGGTCATTGGATGGTAGGCAAATCGTTCGATACCTTCACCCCGCTCGGACCTTGGATTGAAACGAAACTGGACACCCGATCTTTGCTGCTGCAAACGCATGTTAACGGTAAAGTGCTGCAGGACAGCAGAAGCAACCTGATGATTGTCGGAATCAATCATATGATTTCTTATCTCAGCAGAGTCATGACCCTGCAGCCTGGAGATGTCATCCTGTCGGGAACGCCGGCCGGAGCTGATTTTATCAAGGACGGGGATACGATTGAGTGTACGGTTGAAGGAATCGGAGCTTTAACCAATAAAGTGGTGAAGATCACCCGCACCGGCGCGACAACTTTGTAATCTGATTGGCGACCCGCCTTATGAATGGGCGGGCGCCTCTTTCATCGTTCGTGATAATGGATAAAGGCATCGGGGGGGTTTTTCTTGAAAACGACGATTTTATACGGAAAAGAAAGCTTACACATTAACGTGCCTGATCATTCGGTCATCATTGAACCGCACCATCTCGAAGGCTTAAAGGACGAGAAGCAAGCCGTCATGAATGCGTTAAGGCAGCCTATCGGCTTACCGCCGTTAAGAGAACTCGTCAAAGCTACGGATCAAATAGCGATTGTCATTAGCGATATTACCAGACCGACTCCGAACGATAAGCTGATTCCATGGATCATTGAAGAACTTCCGCATGTTCCGCTGAATAACTATGTCATTATCAACGGAACAGGCACGCATCGGGATCAGACAAGGGAAGAGTTCGTTCAGATGTTGGGTGAATGGGTCGTGGATCATATCCGAGTTATTAACCATCACTGCCATCATCAAGACGAGCTGGTGAAGGTCGGACACAGCGAATTCGGGTGCGATGCTTATTTGAACAAAGCTTATGTAGAAGCTGATTTCCGTATCGTCACAGGTTTTATAGAGCCTCACTTTTTTGCCGGGTTTTCAGGGGGGCCTAAAGGCATCGTCCCCGGAATTGCGGGGATTGAAACGATTCTGACCTTCCACAATGCCAGGATGATCGGAGACCCTTTGTCCACCTGGGGGAATATGCTCAACAATCCCTTGCAGGACATGACGAGAGAAATAAATCGTATGTGCAAGCCGGACTTCATGTTGAATGTGACCTTGAACAGTCGGAAAGAAATAACGCAAGTGTTTGCCGGAGAACTGTTTGAAGCTCATGATGCAGGCTGCGCATTTACGAAAGAGCATGCCATGATCAGGTGCGATCGCCGGTTTGATGTTGTGATTACTTCCAATTCGGGTTATCCGCTCGATCAAAATTTGTACCAAGCGGTCAAGGGGATGAGCGCGGCCCACAAAATCGTGAAAGAAGGAGGTACGATTATTTGCGCCGCCGAATGTTCGGACGGTCTGCCTAATCACGGTAACTATGCGGAAATTTTGCGAATGAGAAAAACTCCACAAGAAATACTGGACATGATTAATGACCGTCCCTTTAAAATGTTCGATCAGTGGCAGGTACAAAAACAGGCGGTTATTCAAGTTTGGGCGGATGTTTACGTCTATTCGACCTTGGGCGATGAAGACGTCCGGATGGCCATGTTCAAGCCGACCCGGGACATTGAAAATACGTTGGAGCAATTGAAGGCCAAATATGGCGAGGAGATGACGGTGGCCGTGCTGCCGCTTGGTCCGCTAACCATTCCGTATGTGGAGGAGAGTAGGGAAGGAGCTGCGATATGAAAATTTATCATTTAAATAACGCGGCCCGGTTAGTCCAGTATCCGGTTGAAGGTAAATGAGCGATGAAACGGGATGAAGCAGGGATAAGCATGCATGGATGCTTATCCCTGCTTCATGAGCGGCCGGGGTATGGTGCCCGTTCGTCATCCGTTGATCGTCAGTAGACCATTTTTCCGCTAATGAAATCTTGCAGGGTTTCATGCCGAGGCGATTCGAAAAAAGCTTCAGTAACGTTCTGTTCGATGATCTGTCCTTGATGGAGGAACAGACATTGATCGGATAATCGCCGGGCTTGCTGCAAATGGTGGGTAACCATCAGGACCGTCATAGCTCTTTCTTTGCGGATTCGAGTAATGATCTGTTCGATGATAGCTACATTCGCCGGGTCCAGATTCGAGGTCGGTTCATCCAGCAGGAGGAGCTTCGGTTCCAGGACGAGCGCCCGCGCCAGAGCAATTCTTTGGGCTTCTCCCCCCGAGAGAGAGGTCGCTTTACGGCCCGCGGCTGCCTCAAGACCGACCAGGTCGAGCGCTTTCCTCACCAGCTGTGCCCGCCTGCTTCGGGGAACTCCTCTATAGCTGAGCCCCAACGCCACATTGTCAAAAACCGTAGTTTGGAACATCACGGGCTTCTGCGCGACAAACGCCATCTGTCTTTGTAAATGAACACCCTTCGAGTGGGATAGCTCCGCTGCATTCACCTTATGCCCCCAGATCGATAAGCTCCCTGAACGAGGCTTTTCCAAGAGGTTCAACACCCGTAGAAAGGTGCTCTTCCCGGCACCGCTAGGTCCTACAATTCCATACATGACGCCTTCATCGAAAGATGCAGCGGGGATGGACAAAAGGATGCGCTCCCCGGAGGCAACAGTTAGATTGTGAATTTCTAGCGGTTTCATCAGGTTTTTCTCCTCCCGTCGTTCAGGTTTTGCAAGGCCCCCGCCACGAGAAAGCTGTTAAAAATAAAGCTGATGAGCAGCAGTACAGCACCGATTTGCAGGGCGATATCGAAATTGCCTTTGCGGGTCTCCAGAATAATAGCGGTTGTCATGACGCGAGTCTCATGCTCGATATTTCCGCCGACGAGCATCACCGCGCCGACTTCCGATATCGCACGCCCGTATGCAGTGGAAATGCCGGACCAAATTCCGCCTCTGGCTTCCTTAAGAATCGTCCATACAAGCTGCAAGGGAGTGGCGCCGAGACTTTTGGCCGTTTCCCAATACGTTCTTTCCCGTGCCTGAACCGCAGACATCGTCAGTCCCGTAATAATCGGGGTCACGAGGATGGTCTGCGCGATAATCATAGCTTCGGGGGTGAACAACAGCTGGAAAAAACCGAGCAAACCATATTTGGACAGCGCCATATAAACGATAACGCCGATGAGAACGGGAGGCAGTCCCATCAAAGTAAAGAGCAGAATAACAATAAAGCGCTTTCCCGGAAAGGAATACAGGCCTAGAAAAGCGCCGCAGGGGATGCCGACAAGCATACCGAATAGAACGGCTATCGTGGAAACTTGTATGGATAACCCAATAATCTCCATGACCTGCAAGCTAAAAATCATAGACACGCCCTTTTAAACCTTTATCTTTTTTTGGCATTCGGGACGAACAGGCCTTTCCCGTAGTCGGCCTTGCCGAACTCTCCGATAAGCTTTTGGCCATCCGGGCCGACGAGGAACTGAATGAACGTTTCCCCATACTCCGCTTTACCGCTGGATTTCACTTGAATGACCCCATATGGATTGAGCAGGGTAGGATCGCCCTCCTTCAATACGACAAGACTTCCTTTGTTGGATAAGTACGTCGCTTCGTCCGTAAGGGTATAGGCGTTCTTTTCATCCGCCATTTGGAGCGTGGCCCCCATTCCCTGGCCGGCTGAAAAATACCACGGGCCTTCGGGCTTGAGCCCTGCGGTTTTCCAAATGGACAGCTCCTTCTTATGGGTCCCCGAATCATCCCCGCGCGAGATGAAAGCGGCCTTTGCCGCAGCGATGGCCTTAACAGCGTCCGCTGCAGACGTCATCCCCTTCACCCCGGCAGGATCTTCCTTGGGTCCGACAAGCAGAAACTGGTTAAACATCACATCATAAGCGTTCACACCGTAACCGGAAGCGACAAAATCGTCCTCGTCTTTCCTGGCATGAACGAGAAGAACGTCGGCATTCCCGTCTTTCCCCAGTTGGATCGCTTGTCCGGTACCTACGGCTACGACCTTGACCTGAATCCCGGATTGCTTCTCAAAGACTGGAAGAATAACATCCAGTAAACCCGAGTCTTGCGTACTGGTCGTTGTTGCCAGTACAATCGATTTTGTGTCTCCGGCGCTTGCAACGGTACCCTGCGCCGGACTGCTACAGCCTGCGATTACGCCAAACACTAGCAGGAAACCTACAAGATAAGAGATCACTTGAATCCTTCCGTTCGGCCTCATGGCTCATCCTCCCTAGCAGATCGTTTCCAAAAGATAGAAATAGTTTCAATTATTAATGTATTACGAAGTTCCTGACATAGCAATCTTTTTTAAAACGGGCGGGGCGCTCGTGAAAAAGCAGGAATTTATTGGGATGTGTCGAAATAATATGAATAGAATGTCAACTTTTTACTTGTTTCACAACCTTTTGGGAGGCGAGTTGAATGAAGTTAGGCGGATTTAAAAATCGAGAAGTCGTTGTCGATCTAACGTCCCGAACCATTGCTTACAGAGAGATTAACGAGGATTTGGCCAGGAAATTTATCGGCGGCCGTGGTCTTGGGGTGAAGTATTTATTAGATAACGGCCCTGATTTGGAAGCGTTTTCGGATGACAATATGCTCTGTATTATGACGGGGCCGGTGTCCGGTTCGAGAACCGTGATGAGCGGGCGCTTATGCGTGGTTACGAAATCTCCGCTCACCGGCACCGTAACCGATTCCCATATGGGAGGATGGACGGCGGCCAGGCTGAAATGGGCGGGCATAGACAATATCATCTTCAAAGGCAAGAGCGACAAGCCCGTTTACCTGTACATCGAGAACGGGCAGGCCGAGCTTCGCGATGCCGGCGATGTGTGGGGACAAGGAACGCGAGCCACCATACAGACGATGAAAGACCGTTATGGGAAAGACAATCTTAGCGTCATGACGATCGGACAGGCCGGAGAAAATCTCGTGCGCTACGCCGGCTTTATGAACGAGAACGACCGTGCGGCCGGACGCGGAGGAACAGGGGCCGTCGCAGGCTACAAAAATCTGAAGGCGATTGTCATCAAGGCTGAGCAAAAAGGAAACATGCCCGTTCCTTCCCGGGACGAAGCCTATAAGAAAGCGAATCAGAACGGTCTTAAGGCTATTATGGAAGGCGGGCTTACCGCTCCGAAGAAGGGCGGATTATCCGTATACGGCACGAACGTGCTCACCAGTCTCATTAATGAAGTCGGGGCTTTGCCGACCATGAACTCCAAATATACGAACTGGGACGGCGCGGAAGGGCATAGCGGGGAGACGGTCAACGCTACGCTGCTGGTTGCCGATAATACGTGCCACGCCTGTCCGGTCGCCTGTAAGAAGGAAGTCGAAGTTAAGGAAGGCAAGTACAAGACCCGCGTGGAAAGCTTCGAATATGAATCGGGCTGGGCGCTGGGGGCGAACTGCGGATTAAGCGATGGAGCCGCGATCTCCTTCATGATCAACATGTGTAACGAATATGGGATGGACACGATTGAACTGGGGAATGTCCTGTCCGTTACGATGGAGGCGGCTGAGAGAGGGCTCATCTCCGAGAATCTCAACTGGGGCGACGCCGATCGGATGATTGAATTGATCGAACAGATGGTTTTCCGCCAAGGCATCGGGGATATCTTAGCGGAAGGGCCTACCCGTGCGGCCGCGCAGTTCGGGGATCCGAATTTGGCTATGGCGGTGAAGGGACAATCGATTCCCGCTTATGACCCTCGCGGTATTCAAGGGATCGGATTGGGCTATGCGACAAGCAATCGCGGAGCCTGTCACCTGCGCGGCTATACCGTAGCCAGCGAGATTGCGGGAATTCCCGAGCCTACGGACCGTCTGAAGGCCGAAGGCAAAGGAGCCCTGCTTAAAGTATTCCAGGATCTTCTCTCGTTCTCCGATTCGATGAACGTCTGTAAATTCTCTTCCTTCTCCGAGAATGCCGACAACTATGCGCAGCAGTACTCGACGATGACGGGCGTGGAGGTTACCGCTGACGATGTGATGAGAATCGGGGAGAGAATCTATAATCTGGAACGTTACTATAACAACCTGGCCGGGTTTAATAAGCGCGAGGACGATTACCTGCCCAAACGCTTCACGGAAGAACCCGCGACAGGGAACAGCGCGGGATCGGTAAGCCGTATGGATATTATGCTTGATGAATATTATCAGGTTCGCGGCTGGGTGAACGGCGTCGTTCCGGAAGAAAAGCTGAAAGAGCTGGAGATTATTTAACTAAAGCACAAACGGGAAAAAGGTGGAATCCAGATTCCACCTTTTTCTACCCTCCTGCCCGAAATGTTTTACGGCGATAGGCGGCAATCACATCCTGGAGCTCCTGTTCGGATGAAGCTTCAAAACGGACAAAAACCGCATTGACAACAAATCGGGATGTAATCCGGACCTGATCTTCCCTCAGGATGTCCGCGCGCCAACCGGGACCATGAAAGACATAAGGAAATGCAAAGGTTTGCTGTTCCGCCTCCAATTCCTTGAAATAATTCATCAGATGCTCGCAGCGAATACCACGGAATTCCAGCGTTTGTTCCGCCATCTTCGAATTATCCTCCTGCTACCGGAGGGAATAGAGCGAACTGGTCCTCCCCGCTAACGAGCGTGTTCAATCCATCTTCGTGAATGATATTTTTTCCGTTAATAAACACATGAACGAAGGGCATAAGCTTCCGGTCGCCGTCGAATACTTCCTTTTCCATGGCGGGATAAAGCTTGATTAAATCTTCAAGCACTTGAGCGACAGAGCTCCCGTCAGGGGAAGGCACTTCGACGACTTTGTCCAGGCAAATATCACGGAAATTGGCAAATAGCTTGACCTTCATAGGTTCTGCCCCCTTCTTCGTACCTCTTGATTATAATGGATTTCAACCATATTTGTGTAGATTTGTTACTATTTTCAGAATCGGGAGGGCGCATGAAATTTTTTAATGTAAAAACCGTGGACGAAACGATGGCCGTGATCGAAGAGCAATTCGCTCCTATTCATGAGCCCGTTCGAATTTCGATCCTGGAGGCGGTGGGCCGCATACTTGCGGAGGATGTGTTTTCCCGGGAACAGGTTCCGCCGTTCGCAAGATCTACGGTAGACGGTTATGCGGTTCAGGCGAAAACAACCTACGGCGCCTCCGAGTCCTTGCCCGCTTTCCTTGACATTACGGGTAACATCCATATGGGCAAGAGGGCGGAGCTGCCGCTTGTTGAGGGACAGGCCCAATACATGCCTACAGGCGGGATGCTGCCGGAGGGCGCCGATAGCGTCGTGATGATTGAGCACGTGGAAGAGGTGGGCGACCTGCTTAATGTATATCGGCAGGTCGCTCCCGGAGAGAATGTGATCCGCGCCGGGGATGACGTACGGGTCGGGGATCGTGTGCTGGCCCGGGGGAGCAGGCTCCGCCCGCAGGATGTAGGCGTATTGGCCGCGATTGGCGTAACGGAAATAGCGGTGTACCCCATCCCGGTCGTGGGTATTCTGTCCACTGGAGATGAGATTGTGCCTCCGGACAAAGCGGAGCTTTCCCCGGGAGAGATTCGCGATATTAACAGCATCATGATCGGCGCCCGGCTTGCCCAACTGGGAGCGAAAGCGGTGTATGGCGGCATCGTGCGGGATGAGTATGAGGAGTTGCTAACGCGTGCTAAAGCCCTGTTCGAACAGGTGGATCTTCTTCTTCTGTCAGGCGGCAGTTCGGTCGGGACGCGAGATTTCACCGTTCAAGTGCTCGAGGCGCTAGGCGAACCGGGGGTGCTTGTACACGGGGTCGCCACGAAGCCGGGCAAACCGACGATTATCGGGAAGTCACAGGGCAAACCGGTCGTAGGGTTGCCGGGACACCCTGTATCGGCTCTGATCATGTTCGATTTATTGGTGGTGTCGATTCTAAGACGGCTTCAGGGCGAATCAAACGAGGTCCCGGATAAACGAAGCCGGGCGCGCATTTCCCGTAATGTTCCTTCGGCCGCGGGGCGAAGCGACTATATCCGGGTTCGTCTCGAAGAGCGCGGGGACGAGCTGTGGGCCGTGCCCGTGTTCGGCAAGTCAGGACTCGTTACAACGATGGTCGAAAGCGACGGCATTGTGGAAATCGCAGCGAACAAAGAAGGCGTTGCCGAAGGGGAACAGGTGAAGGTCATGCTGTTCGGGAGCTCCTATTAAGGACAAATACATAGGGATGACATGGAAGCAGATGGTGTCGGGAGGAGTAAGCAATGCGTAAAATTTATTTGGAAGACACTCCGCTGCAGGACGCCCAGCGTGAATTTGTGGAGAAGATCACGTTTGACCGGAAGATCGAGCGGGTCCGGACAACCGACGCCCTTGGCAGAGTCACGGCGGAGCCTGTTTATGCCAAGGTGTCGATGCCGAATTATCATGCCTCGGCAATGGATGGAGTCGCCGTCCTGGCGGTAAAGACGCATGGGGCGGATGAGAAGAATCCGGTCCGTCTTCAACAAGGCGTTGATTATGCAATCGTCGATACAGGCGATCCGATTCCTTCCGGGTTCGATGCCGTCATCATGATCGAGCATATCCATCAAGTGGATGAGCATACGATTGAGATTCTTGAACCGGTAGCCCCTTGGCAGCATATTCGTCCTATTGGAGAAGACGTCGTCGTGGGTGAAATGATCGTCCCGGCTCACCATGCGCTGCGCGCGGTCGACCTGGGGGCGCTGCTGGCCGGTGGCAACTTAGAGGTGCCTGTCCTGCGCAGACCGAAGGTTGCGATCATTCCGACAGGCACCGAGCTCATCGAGCCGTCCGAGACCGTACATAACGGGGAGATCATCGAGTTTAACGGCACCGTCTTTGCTTCGTATCTGAAAGAATGGGGAGCGGAGCCGATTTACTTCGGTATCGTGAAGGATGAGTACGCTGTCATTAAACAAAAAGTGCTTGAAGCGGCTCGGATCGCCGATATTGTCATTCTGAATGCAGGCTCTTCCGCGGGAACGGAAGATTATACGGTTCACGTTATCGGCGAATTAGGTCAAGTCTTTACTCATGGAGTGGCGACCAGGCCGGGCAAGCCTTCCATTACGGGCGTGGTGGAGGGGACGCCGGTTATTGGAATCCCCGGATACCCCGTGTCGGCCTATCTTTCGCTGGAATGGTTTGCACGGCCGTTGGTTTACCATTATTATGGTCTTATCGAGCCTAAGCGAGCCGCATTGCCCGTCAAGCTCGGCAGACGAGTCGTCTCCGACGTTGGGGCGGACGATTTCGTTCGGATGACGATCGGTTATATTCATGGCGCGTATGTGGCGAATCCTTTGACCCGCGCGGCCGGAGTCACCATGTCTATGGTGCGCGCGGACGGAATGCTTCGAATTCCTGCGGGGCATATGGGCTATGAGCAAGGCGAAGTGGTAGAGCTCGAGCTTTATCGGCCCAAAGAGCAGATCGATCGTACGACGGTTATAACCGGTAGCCATGACCTGTCCGTCGACGTCCTGCATACGCTGCTGCGCAAAGAACATCCGGATCGTTTCCTGGTATCCTCTCATGTTGGAAGTATGAGCGGCATTCTCGCCATCCAGAAAGGAGAGGCCCATGCGGCCGGTATCCATCTGTTCGACGAGGAATCGGGAACCTACAACGTTCCTTATATTGAAAAGCACTTAAAAGGGCATGACGTCGTATTGATTCAATTAGTCTATCGCGAACAAGGCTGGATCCTTCCTAAAGGGAATCCTTTAGGAATAAGATGTATGGAAGATCTTGTAAAGCCTCACGTCACTTACATCAATCGTCAGCGGGGGGCTGGGACGAGGCTGTTATTTGATTATTTGTTAAAAAAAGAAGGTCTCAGCCGGGAAGCGGTATACGGATACGATCGCGAAGCGATCAATCACCTCAGCATAGCGGCGGCTGTGGCGGGAGGAGCGGCGGATGTCGGTCTCGGCATTTATTCGGCGGCCCAGGCGATGGGTCTTGATTTTATCCCGGTAGCCGAAGAGCGGTACGACCTCTTGATGACCAAGCGCTTTTACGACAGTCCGGAAGGGCAAATGCTGGTGCATGTCATTCAATCCGAATCGTTCAAGACGGAGATGGAAGCCTTGGGCGGGTACAGCTGCAGGGAGTCCGGACAGATTGTTTTTGAGAACTAACTTCGATCGTAGAGGGAGTGATTAGCACATGCAGGAACCAACTCATCCTATTGTTGACAAGCTACAACGCCCTCTTCGTGACCTGCGTATGTCTGTGACGGATCAATGCAATTTCCGTTGCCGGTATTGTATGCCGGAAGAAATATTTGGGCCTGATTACAAATTCCTTCCTAAGGAAAAGCTTCTAACCTTCGAAGAGCTGACCCGGATTACCCGGATATTTGTTTCGCTCGGTGTGGAGAAAGTGCGCATCACCGGCGGGGAGCCGCTCATGCGCAAAGAACTTCCTGCGCTCATCCGCATGATCCGTGAAATCGACGGAGTCAAGGACATTGCCATGACGACCAATGGCTCTTTACTCGCGAAGCACGCGAAATCGCTAAAGGAAGCGGGATTACACCGGGTTACGGTGAGCCTCGATAGCCTGGATGATGATCGGTTTGGGCAGATGAACGGACGCGGTTTTAAAGTATCCCGCGTTCTGGAAGGAATTGACGCCGCTGCGTCGGCGGGCTTGCAAGTGAAAGTGAATATGGTCGTCCAGAAGGGAACGAACGACCAGGATGTTGTTCCCATGGCTAAATACTTCCGCGAGAAAGGGCATATCTTGCGTTTTATTGAATATATGGACGTCGGCAATTCCAATGGATGGAGACTCGATCAAGTGCTTCCCAGCCATGAGCTTGTAGCGCGAATCCATCGTGAAATGCCGATCGAGCCGGTTAAGCCCAATCATTATGGGGAGGTGGCCTCGCGGTACCGCTATGTAGGAGAGGAGCGGGAGATCGGCTTGATTTCTTCGGTTACTCAAGCCTTTTGTTCTACATGTACCCGGGCAAGGCTCTCCGCGGAGGGGCAGCTGTACAGCTGTTTGTTCGCTTCAGCGGGCACCGATCTTCGCGCCCCCTTGCGTGAGGGGTGGAGCGATCCGCAGATCCGGGAATTTATCAGGGATTACTGGAGCCAGCGCAAAGATCGTTATTCCGAAGAAAGGCTTTCCAATACGCCGGGACTCAAAAAAAAGAAAGTCGAAATGTCACACATCGGAGGCTGACAGGACGGCTCTGTTCGCACAATGGCGACGGAGTCGTTCTTTGTTCCAACGTTAAACATAGTGAATAACGGGTATGGCATGGGGCGATTCCAGGTGAATTCGGCTAAAAGGGAAAGGAAGAGGAAGCTTGTTTGCTCGAAGAGAAAGTTTGAAGCAGTACGTTCGGCTGTATCCGGTCACCACGACGCTGATCGCGATTCATTTGCTCCTCATGGCGGCCATGGAAGTGTACGGGTCGTCGAAGGATACCGCCACCTTGCTCCGGTTTGGAGCGATGTTCGATCTTCCCGGTTTGCAGCCGGAACCGTGGCGATACGTATCGTCCATCTTCTTGCATATCGGGTTCGAGCATTTACTGTTTAACAGTTTTGCGCTTTACGTATTCGCGGCGCCGCTTGAACGAATGCTTGGCTCCTGGCGGTATGCGGTTTTCTATTTGATATGCGGGATTATCGGCAACCTGGCCAGTGCGTGGCTGCACACGGATTCCTATGTCGGGGCCGGGGCGTCGGGAGCGATCTACGGCGTGTATGCCGCGTACTTGTACTTGTCGGTTTTCCGCAAGGATCTGATCGACTACCAGTCGAAGCAAACGGTTAGAACGATTGTCATTATCGGGTTCGTCTACTCCATCCTGATTCCGAATGTCGACATCTATGCCCATGGCGGCGGGTTCGTCGGCGGGCTGGCGGTATCGGCTATCTTGACGCTGTTCGTGAAGAAACGGAAAAGCAGGGGGAGTGAGGGAGATCAGAGCGGAACAATTGAAGGAAATTGACCATGGAGCGTTTTAGAATAACAACAGATATGCGAAACTAGCAGTTATTACGGTTTGGGAGACTATCATGTACAAAAAACTAGGTTTGGCGATCCTCTACTTAGGAATTGCCTATCTCATTTACATTTACGGGGATGTCATCCTGGCTTGGTTCCATCCATCTAATCAGGTGGCAGTAGTCATAATTATCGCAACGTTGATGGCCTTATTTCCGGTCATTCCCTATCCTGTTGTCGGGGGCGTGATCGGCGCGGCATATGGCCCTGCCCTAGGAGCGGTTATCACGTGGGCAGGCTCCGCAACGGCTTCGATGCTGATGTTTTTATTTATTCGTTATGGATATCAAGAATGGGGCGTGCGAATATTGCACCGTCACAACAGCCTGGGAAAAATCACGGCGTTGTTCGAACAAAATGCGTTTTTGGCCATTCTCTTTACCCGATTGATTCCGTTCGTTCCTTCTATCCTTGTAAATATATATTCGGCCCTAAGCCGCGTTTCGTTTGCCGCTTATGCCGCTGCTTCCTCCCTGGGCAAAATACCGGCGATGCTGTTGTTTGCTCTGGTGGGGGATCATTTGATGACGGAGCCGGGGAATATCGTGATCACGATTGGCATCTATGGTGTTTTTCTGGGGCTCATTGTCTTGATTTATCATCTGTGGAAAAAAAAACGGGGCTTCGTTCAAGAAAATTGAAACAAGGATAGTCTACCTGCAGCGGCGGCGCATGACCGGCAGTGTGACTATCCTTTTGGCATGATTGGCAGGCACTCAAGGAAAGCTTGGTGCTCAGAATTCAATCGTTCTGAAAGGAATCCACAAGCTTATGGCAAGCAGCAGCCATTGAAATACCGTCTCGCTCATCGATCCCGTATCCACAGCCAGAAATTTGGGAAGTACGCGAACTTTCAATTTCAGCGGCCAGAACAGCTGCACGCCCTTCTCATTGAGTAAATCGATAAGCGGGTGTGAAGCATAGGCGGCGATGAATACCCAGTAATAAAGTACGGGCAAAGGAAGAGCCAGAAGCATCAAAGCCCCGATAAACAGACAGGAATGCGTAACCGTCCTGTGACGTACGTTCAGAATGCGGAGCAGCGCCGACAACGGAAAAAGCACCCTGGCCATCGTCGACCCCTGTTTATCTACATCGGCCAAAGTGCCGGCTAAGCAACCAAGCAGAAGAGCCCCGGCCGCCTCCCAGGATAAAAAAGTCACGTCATGATAAACAAGCGTGATTTCAGCAGCCACGAGCCCTGCCGCGCTGTGTGTTTTTTGTAATATAAAAACTCCTCCTTAGCATATATCCCAAACATGATGCAGAACAGTATAGTTTTCGGATCGTACATCCGATTACGGTAGGTGACAGCAGAAAAAATTCATGGACAGTTTCCGGTACACCCCTGTTTGAAGCCGGATACAAGCCGAGGCGGGCTGTGATATAATGGGGAACGAACTTTGCTTCAACGGTTGGGATAAGGGTTGTTTCCAATTTTCGCGAAAATGGTGATGGGATGGAACAGTTTGGAGCTTGGATCGGTTTGGGGCTGCTGCTGCTGGCCGGCTATGTGCTGCGTCAAAGACACAAGCGCACCGGGCCCCTGGGAAAAGCGCTCTCCAGGCTTCGCGAGCTCACCCGAAGAGTACGGGAGGGAGAGAGCGCGAGCACGGACTTGGCGGAATGGGAGGATAACCTTCGGACGCTCGAAGGTTATCCGAATAACTACAATGAACTGAACATGGAGATTCAATTCATGGTGGCGTTCCGTAAGTTCCTGGAGCAGCATGCTCCGGAGGATGCCAGGATCGAAACGCTGCTGGAGATCGAGCGGCACCGCAAAGATACGATTCTCGGGTTCAACATCCATTTGGATAAATAGCGCAAGCAAGGGTCCCGCAGTTGCTATAGTGCCTCCGGGATCTTTTGCTGTTTGCGGAGTTCAGTCGGCGTGACCGCGATACAATTCCCGAAAAGTCTGTTGGTTTCAAAAAAAAGTAAATGGTAGTGTTTTCATTGGTATTATAGTACAATAACAAATCAAATGACATGTTTTCATCAAAAGAAAGAGTGTAATGCCTATGAAGCCGACCATTTATGACATCGCCAAGGTCGCAGGTGTTTCGACCGCTACTGTTTCCAAGGTTATCAACAACAAGGGAAGAATAAGCGATAGGACGAAGGAGAAAATTTACCAAATCATGGACGAGATGCGATATCGGCCTAATGTACTGGCTTCCGCATTGAAGGGGAAATGCACGTACCAGATCGCACTGCTGATCCCGGATATGGATAACCCGATTTATGCGCAGTACTTGAAGCATATCGAGGATCGCGGGCAAGAACTTGGTTTCAGTATCGTGATGTGCAGTACCGACAATAATCCGGAGAAAGAAGCAAAACATATTACGCTATTAAGGCAAAAGAAGGTCGACGGTTTTATTATCGCTTCAAAATTTAGCAACGAAGAGCTGCTGAGCGAGCTGCTTCAAGATGAAGTTCCCGTCGTGCTCTTTGCGCACGAGCGGCCGGAAATGGCCATCGATAGTGTGACCGTCGACGATTATTGGGGCGGATTTATGGCGACCGAGCATTTGATCTCCCTGAAACACGAAAAAATAGGCGTTATTGCTGACGATTCGATCAGCTGCCGGGAGCGAATCCGCGGGTACACATCGGCTTTGCGCAGTGCCGGGCTTAGCGCGGAGGACAACATGATTGTCATAACCCGCTCCAAAATGGCAGATGCGGAAATCGCCGCCGGAACTTTATTGGATTTGACGGATAGGCCCACTGCGATATTCGGATGTAACGATATCATGGCGATTGGGGTTATGCAAGCGGCCAGAAAACGTCATCTTACAGTCCCGGACGAACTGTCTGTCATCGGCTTCGATAACACACAAATGTGTACAATCGTAGTTCCTGAACTTTCTTCCATTGCGATGCCGGTCCATGAATTGGGGAAAAAAGCAATCGATATGCTGATTGACAAAATTGAACGCCAAGCGAATCTCAAGCAGAACATAAAAATGCCCCCACAGCTCGTGATTCGAAATTCCACCTCGAAGAAAAAGTAAGAAAGCATGGCGAAAATCGGAAATAACCAAGAACTTTGTTGCAAAAAAAGAGCAAATAAATTAAAATGTGCTAAAAAGGTAATCGATTACCCCGAAAAGGAAGCGCTTACTTTAAGGTTGACTGCGCCAAACTGCCGGCAGTGGCAGCAGGATGGTTCAGCAGCATAAAATTCGATCCGGCAGGAGGATGCCTGTTCGTATACCGACAAAATTCTTATGAAAGGGATTGCAAGAAATAAAAGGTTATAGTAAAATGCAGGTAAAGCGCTTAATCTGGTAAATGTTTCTCTGGAATGAGTGCTTTACTTTATAAAGGGTAAAGCGCTTAACCCAATTTACGTAAAGAAGCTTGCAGGCGATGATAAGACGAGTAAGCGGCAGCAAATCGATGCAGGATTCACGAGGTGGCTGGAGAAATGTCCGTCGTCCGCAAGAAGAACGAACCATGAACGCCGTATCCTGAGAACGCTTACATCACACTTTAAGGAGGTGAGGAAAGGAAAGACTGGGAGTTTACACCATCCAGTAAGTGAGTTATAGCGTCTAGTCAGTCACAGGAGAGCGCTTGATCAAACTCGTTGAGGGGGAAGTACTATGAAAAAATTCAGCATGGTCCTATTGTTAAGTTTGGTGTTTGCAATGATCGTTTCCGCTTGTTCTTCCGGCACTAACCAATCCACAGCACCGGATCAAAGCGGGGCCAAGCCTTCCGGTGGTAATGATGCCGCTTCCGGCGGTAAAAAAATCGTGATCGGCGCCGCGCTCCCGGACTTTAGCGACAAGTGGCTAAGCTATCTGCAGGACGGGATGAAGAAATACCAGGCGACTCAGAAAGATGTCGAAGTGACCTACGTTGACGCGCAGAATGATGCGAACAAACAGCTGGCGCAAGTTGAGAATTTCATCTCGCAGAAGGTTAACGCGATTGCGATTGTTCCGGTCGATACGGTATCCATTGTAGACATGGTGGACCGCGCCAATAAAGCCAACATTCCGATCGTCGTTGTGAACCGTTCTTATGATGGTGTGGATAAAGCGACGTCCTACGTTGGTTCCGAATCCATTACGGCGGGCATTATGGAGATGGAAGAAGTGGCCAAGCTGCTGAATAACAAAGGAAATATCGGCATCATGACCGGACAATCGGGGCAGGAAGCGCAAATCAAACGGACTGAAGGAAATAAACAAATCATCAGCAAGAACCCTGAGATGAAATTGGTACTGGAAGGAACGGGTTCCTGGGATCGTGCCAAAGGAATGGCTCTGATGGAGAACTGGTTGAACTCCGGTCAAAAAATCGATGCGGTTGTCTCCAACAACGACGAAATGGCGATCGGCGCGATTATGGCGGCGGAAGCGGCAGGCAAAGCGAAGGACATCGTGTTCGCAGGCGTCGATGCAACCCCGGATGCGCTCGAGTTCGTGAAATCCGGCAAGCTGCATGTCACCGTGTTCCAAAATGCGGACGGCCAAGGCAGGGGCGCATTGGAAACGGCTATTAAAGCGGCAAAAGGCGAGAAGGTAGAAAAGAATGTTTACATTCCTTATGAGCTTGTGACCAAAGCCAACGTGGAAGAGTACATCAAAAAATGGCAGTAATCCAAATACGGGTAGCCTTATAGTTTTATAGTTTCATTCGAACGACATTCAGCGTGGAAGGACACCCCATCCGGGATGTGTCCTTCCGCAACAAGTCTTTAAGCACGATGTTTGGTCTATGAGATGCAGTTCATTCAAGGCTCAACGGCGAAAAGAAAGTCATTTCTTCCACCGAAGGATGCTATTACATATGTAGTCCGTGTTGACGCAAGCCGGACGCGATTTAAAGAAACACATTCATACTGGAGGATAAGCATATGAAAGAAACTGTAATTGTACAGGGCCAAAAACCGGGTCCGCAAGAACGTTCAACGAAGGCGAAAGCTTTGCTCGGTCGTTACGGCATGCTTCTCATATTGATCGGTCTCGTCATTCTCATGTCCTTGCTGTCCCCTACGTTTTTCACCTCAGGCAATATTTTGAACATTATTAGACAGATGTCCGTGGTAGGTATCGTCGCCATCGGCGTGACTATGATCATTATTACGACGGGAATCGACCTGTCTTCCGGATCCGTCATCGCCCTTACGTCCGTCGTCGTCGCCAGCATGTCGCACCCCGGCAGCTTTCCGCTGGCCCTTGCGCTTCTGGTCGGGCTGGCTATCGGAGCGGGCACGGGTCTAATCAGCGGAACGATTATTGCCAAAGGGCGGATTGCTCCATTCATCGTCACTTTGGGCATGATGACAGCAGCTAGAGGAGCCGCCTTGCTGTTTACCGGCGGGAAGCCGATCGGCAATCTTTCCGACTCCTTCAAGTTCATCGGGCAAGGCAGCGTACTAGGAATTCCTATGCCGATTATCATCTTTTTCATTGTGGCTCTTGTGTCCTACATTATTCTGAACAGAACGAAGTTCGGTAAATATATTTATGCGATCGGCGGCAACGAACAAGCGGCTGTGATTGCAGGCGTTAATGTGGAAAAATATAAAATACTGATTTATGGTTATGCCGGCTTGCTGTCCGCGATTGCCGGTATCATTCTGACTTCCCGGATTGCATCCGGTCAGCCGACGGCCGGTATGATGTATGAGCTTGACGCGATCGCTGCAGCCGTTATCGGGGGAACGAGTCTTTCCGGCGGCATCGGTACGATCGGCGGCACGGTTATCGGCGCGCTGATCATCGGGGTCATGAACAACGGGTTGGATTTGCTGAACGTGTCCTCGTACTGGCAGCAAATTTTGAAGGGCGTCATCATCACGGTAGCCGTATTTATCGACTCGAAGAAGAACAAGAAAAAGTAAGAGAATGTCAAGAGATGACTCGGGGAATGACGGGAAAGGGGGGGTTACAAGATGAGAATATCCATTCTGCAAAAACTGCTGGCCGGTTTTCTGGTTATCGCCGTGATCGCCGGTTGTGCGGGTACCATGTATTATCTTTCCTTGAATCGAATCGATCAGTCCCTTTCCAACATCTTAGACCGTCATGCCGTCATGAAGTCTTACGCGGACAACCTCAAATATTACGCAACCACGCAAAACGGTAATTTGAACGCTTATTTATTGACCAAGGATGCCTTCTTTAAGACGGACTTTTCGAATACGAACGCACGCATGGACGAATTGTTCGCGCAGATGAAAAGCGCGCTTGCCGATCCCGCAATGCTGGAGCAGCTGGAGTATACGATCAAACTGAACAAGCAATATAAGGAGAAGGTGGACCGGATATTCGGGCTTCCCAAAGATCAGTTGGAAAGCGCCGTTCAGGAAGCGAAAACCGGTATACTTCCGCTTGGCGTCGTGATTGTCAAGTTCGCCGGGCAGTTGTCCGACAAGCAGGACCAGTTGATGAATGCAGAGAAGGCGGCGAGTCAAACCGTCATCACCGATATTCGCAGGCTGGTCATCTCCGTCAGCGTCATCAATCTCGTGCTGGCTTTAATCATCGGGTATTTCATCTCAAGGATGATCTCGAAGCCGCTGCGCCAGTTGTCGGAGACGGCCAAGTCGATCTCCGGCGGCGATCTTGCGATTGCGGATGTGCAGGCAACGAGGCGGGATGAGCTCGGACAACTGGCTGAAGCTTTCAATCAGATGAAGAACAATTTGCATCATTTGGTCGTAGAAATCAACCAGGGCGCCGGTGAAGTCATCGCTGTATCTAAAGAAGTGTCCGAAGGGACGGAGCAGACGGGGAAAGCTGCCGAGCATGTCGCCGAAATCATGACGCATTTATCGGAGAGCACGGAAAATCAAGTACAGAGCGTGGAAAGCAGCTTGCAAGCTGTTTACGATATGGCCTCGGACATTCGCCGGATCGATCAAAGCAGCCAGCACGCCATGGGAATTGCCGGAAACGCGCTGGAGAAGGCCGTGGAGGGTGACCGTGAGATCAACGGAATCACGAACCAGATGGAAACGATTCAGAAGCTGATGAGTCAGTTAGAGCATACCATGCAAACGTTGAGGGCCAGATCGCGCGAAATCGACGATATTAATAAAGTGATTTCTTCGATTGCGACGCAAACGAATCTGCTTTCATTAAATGCGGGGATTGAAGCGGCAAGAGCGGGAGAGCACGGGCGTGGATTCGCGGTCATCACCTCGGAAATCCGCAAACTGTCGCAGCAGACGAATGATTCGGCGGGACGGGTAACCGAGCTTGTGACCGGCATTCAAACGGAGACGATGTTCGCGGTCCAATCCGTTGAAGAGATGGTCGTGGAGGTTTCCAGAGGGATCAACGCCTCGACGGCCGTCGGAGACCTGTTCGGCGGAATCCGAGATTTGGTTCAGGATACGACGGAACAAATCCGCGACGTCTCGGAATCGCTGCGCCACTTATCGAACCATTCGGAGAAAATCGTCCAATCGGTGGAGCAAATATCGGGCTTCTCGGAGACGATAGCAACCGGGACACAAAGTGTAACGGCGGTTACGGAGGAACAGCTGGCATTTCTTCAGCAAAATACGGCCCATGCAAACACGCTGTATGCCATGGCCGAGAAACTGCACCGAACGGTTCATCAATTCAGAGTCTGAAATCCAAACGAGGTGATTATGATGGCCAACGATTACATATTGGAACTGGAGCATATTACCAAAACGTTCCCTGGTGTGAAAGCGCTGGACGACATCCAGTTGAAAGTCCGAAAAGGCACGGTTCATGCCTTGATGGGAGAGAACGGTGCGGGCAAATCGACGCTGATGAAAATCATCTTCGGCATTTATACGCCCGATCAGGGAACGGTGAAATTCAAAGGTCAGGAAATCAAGCTGTCCGGATCGAAGGATGCGCTGAGCCGGGGCATTTCGATGATTCATCAGGAACTGAGCCCGATCCCGCAGATGACGGTAGCGGAAAATATTTATTTGGGGCGGGAAACGACGACAGGATTCGGATGGCTCGACAAGAAAAAAATGGTGGAGGATACCCGCAAGCTGTTTGAAACGTTGAAAATCGATATCGATCCGAACGCCAAAATGATTGATCTCAGCATCGCCAACACGCAAATGGTGGAGATTGCCACGGCGGTTTCTTACAACGCGGATTTGATCATTATGGACGAACCGACGTCCGCTATTACCGATAAAGAGGTTGAACAGCTGTTCGCCATTATCGGATCGCTCAAGGCCAAAGGAGTTTCCATTATCTATATTTCGCACAAGATGGATGAAATTTTCCGGATTTGCGACGACATTACCGTGTTCAGAGACGGTCAATATGTCGGCACCAAAGCGGCGAAAGAGCTGGACCAGGAATCGCTGATCCAAATGATGGTCGGTCGGGAGATCAAGCAGGTGTTTCATAAGGAAGATGCGGATATCGGGGAAGTTGTGCTGTCCGTCAAAAACCTGTCGCGCGAAGGCAAGTTTAACAACATCAGCTTTGATGTAAGAAAAGGAGAGATTCTGGGTATTGCCGGATTGATGGGCGCAGGAAGGACCGAGGTCATCGAGAGCATCTTCGGCATTCACCCGCCTGATGCCGGCGAAATCTACATCAACGGGGTCAAGGTGAGCATCCGTTCTCCCCGGGATGCGATTAAACACAAGATCGGCTTATTGACGGAGGACCGCAAAATTACGGGAGCCTTCCTGCCTATCTCGATCCGGGATAATATGATCATCTCCAGCATCGACAGCTATTTGAATAGAGGCGGTTTTATTAAGAGAAAGCTCGTCACCGACATGTGCAACTTGTTCGTTGAACGGCTGAGCATCAAAACGCCGAGTCTGGATCAGCTCATCATGAATTTAAGCGGAGGCAACCAGCAAAAAGTGCTGCTCGCAAGATGGCTGTTGAACAACCCGGACATTCTCATTCTGGATGAACCGACACGGGGGATCGACGTCGGAGCTAAATCCGAAATTCATAAGCTGATGTCCAGATTGGCGCAGACGGGAAAAGCGATTATCATGATTTCTTCCGAGCTCCCGGAAGTGTTGGGCATGAGCGACAGAGTCGTCGTTATGCATGAAGGGCGCAAGAAGGGCGAGCTCAGCCGCGCGGAAGCGAATCAGGAAAAAATTATGGAATTGGCGTACAGTTAACGATTGAAGAAGACAGATACTTGTAGAAAGCGGTGGCTCCTGTGAAAATAGCTTTTAATCAAGCGACAACGATGAAGTATTCGACATTGCAGCAGGACTTGGAGGTTTGCGAGAAATACGGATACGATCTGATCGAAATCCGCTTGGATAAACTGAAGGCGTACTTGGAGAATCATACGGTAGAGGAGCTCAAGCAGTTTTTTGAGCGGAATCGCATTAAACCGTATGCCTTCAACGCGTTGGAGTATATCAACCATAGAGACGAACCGGGATATCGGCAAATCAAGGACGATCTGAAGTTTCTTTGCGAAGTGGGCAAGGTCATCGATTGCAAGACGATTATCGTCGTTCCGACCTTTGATATCGGGGACTATACGAAGAGTCAAATTAAAGAGGAAACCGTGAAAGTCCTCCATGAATTGGCCGATATCGCGCAAGCCTACGATACGAGGCTCGCGCTGGAATTTGTAGGGTATCCGAACTGCTCGGTTAATACGTTCGGTCAAGCGTACGACATCGTGGAAGCCGTCAACCGGAACGATGTCGGCGTGGTGCTGGACTGCTTTCACTTTCATGCGATGAATTCCAAAATCGAAGATTTGCAGCGGGCGGAGCCTTCCAAAATTTTTGTGTTTCATATTGACGATTGCGAAGATTTGCCGGTTGGCGCGCTGCGCGACCATCACCGGGTGATGCCTGGGGAAGGCGCGGTAAACCTGGACTTACTCCTGCGCACTTTGAAGGATATCGGCTACAGTGAGATGGTTTCCGTCGAGCTGTTCAGACCGGAATACTGGGAGTGGGATATCGAAAAAACGATTCGTGTGGCTAAAGAGTCCACCGAGAAAGCGATCAAAGCTTATTTCTAGCGGTTCGCAGGACGGATCGGGACGGATCGGTGTACTCACTCGCACAGCGCTGGTATGCGCTAAACAGGCAGGCAGCCCGATAAGGGCTGCCTCGTTTTTTTTATTGGATACCGTCAAAGCTTAGACGTAACTATATTGGGCCCTTACAGAAGCGGTAATTTTCAATTGTCCGGGTTGGATCGGCGTAGGTGCGGTTGCCGCGTAATGTAAGGCCTGATAAGGGACCGGTTCCCGTGTACGAGCTTCTTCTTGAATGTTGTCCGGATATTTCACAAGCGTGACGGCTAACGTTGTCGCAATGGTCATGGCCTTGCTTTCGGCATTTTTAACGGCTAACGACAGGGCCTGATGATAATAAGCGGCCGGGTGCGCCATTGAAAATTGAATGTTTAAGACGGAATTAGCGCCATGTTCAACAGCCGTATCGACAACAAGTCCTGTCCGGTCTATTTGATCCAGGGTAATTTGAAGCAGATGTGTCACGCGATAACCGGTAAAGATTTGCTTCCCATCCTCATAGGAATACTGCATCTCGATCCTGTAAGCGACGGTTTGTATACGTTCCTTCGGAATGTTTAGCTGCAGCAGGGAGTTTATAACATCTGTAACGGTGGCTGCATTTTCCCTTTGGGCAATCCGCAAGCTTGTGTTTTCGGTGATTGCGCCAAGTTCTATAACGGCTCTGTCGGGAGCGGCAGAAACCGTTCCTTCGCCAGAGACTTCAATAATATGGCGGTTATTGCGATACAAGGAAGCAGGCGCCGGAGGAGCTGGAGACAACGGTTGATTATAGTACATAAGCCAACACCACCTCGTCAATCATTTATTTCTGCTGTGCGGTTATGACAACGTTAAAACAATCCAGGCACCCTTAAGACTATCTACATATAGATAACATGCAGCATAAACTAAAGAGAAGGGTGATAGTTATTGATAACTCACGGCATCTCGAATCAGACAGAGCCGCCACAATTTTCGGTCAGTCAGAACGGTCCTATTCAAGTGATTTGTTCCTCGACTCCCGTCACAGAAACCGCGCTCATTACGTTTGAAGGCGGAGGGAATGTGCAGCCACTTCCCGTACCGGTTCCGGCGTGTTTCACCACGGCGCTCTTTTCACCGCAATGGTTGACATTGATTGAAGCCGGGGCCGGAGGGACAGGGAATTTTTCGAATGAGCCTTCGCCCGTAACCATCATTTTTACTCCGGCTAGCAACCAAGCAGACATCACATTCGGCAATCCCCTATCTGAGGTTAACTTTTTCTACACATCGGCCACTCCGCTTACGATTAACGCCTTTGACGCCAACAATAATCTTGTTGCCACCGCAACGGGGCCTTCAAACGCACCGCCGTTTAATGTGTTCTCCCCTCTGGGTGTCAACGCCGGTTTCAATCGGATTACAAGAATTACCGTTATCGGAGCGGCGAATCAATTCGGAATCGATAACCTTACGTTGACACGTATCCGGGAATACTTTACAATGCAGGCCCAAATGATGTCCACACCGTAACGGCCAGTCCCGGGAATCGCAGCAGGATGGCTTGCGCCGCCATGAGGCGGATGAAGAAGGCTAATTTCCGGCAGCTGCGGCTGCTTGGAATTAGCCTTTGTTTGGTTGGGAGCGTTCAGGTGAACATATATCGAATAAGTCGAGCTGTTTTTCGGCCTCCGGGAATCCTGATAAGTAATACGGATCGACGAGGCCGGTTTCGTTTTTGCGGTCTATCCATGAACTGTCCTAGTGTCATTGTCTCTTTACTCATGTGGATCACCCCGTGATTAGTTGTCTGTAAGTATATGCGGCGATCACTTCGTCCTATGTATAGGCAAGCCGAGACTGCGTCCAGTCAGGCGGACCGGCTCCGGGCGTCACGTGAGTTGGCGGTGAAGCTATGCGGGACCGCGTAAAAAGATGTTTGTGAGAATTGCCGAAATTTGAGCAAGTACATATGGAAGGATATACAAATAAAAGAAAAAGATACAATTTATCATTGAACATGTAAGTGCTTTCATTTACAATTAAACCCATCATACTTAGTTAGTCATTTTAACTAAGTAAGTTCTGCCGACGAAAGGCGGTGAACCAAGCTGCATTGAGAACGAGAGGTCAAACGGGAAATACCAAATTCGTGAAACAGATGAATCGTGAAGGCATTCTTTATCAGCTGAAGCAGAAAAGAATGTCCCGAGCGGAGCTCGCTGCGGAGACGAAATTGAGCCGTCCGTGCATCTCTTCTCTGGTGGATGAGATGATCGGCGAAGGACTGATCCGGGAAATTGGGACGGGACAGTCTCGGGGAGGCCGCAAGCCCGTTCTGCTGGAATACAATTCGCAGGCGTATGCGGTCGTTGGCGCTGTGTATGAGGGCAACTGCATCCACATGGCGATTGCCGATCTGCATGGGCACATCCTGTCCCGTTATCAAGCCCGCTTGAAGCCGCCTGCCGACGGGGAAAAGGCGCTTGCCGCTTTGGAAGCCGGACTGACGAAGCTGCTGGGGCAATGTTCTTTTGAGAGGAGCCAACTGCACGGCATCGGGATCGGGCTGCCTGGCATAACCGAGCGCAACAAAGGCACGATTTCCTTCGCGCCCAGCACAGGGTGGATGGGGCAGCCAGTCCGGCAGGCATTGGAGGAGAGATTGGGACTTCCCGTATTTATTGACAATGACGTTAATATGATGACCATAGGTGAATTTTATCAAGGCGCCGGTCGGGGAGCGAAGAACCTCATCCAGATTTATGTCGGCTCGGGCATCGGCGCAGGCATCGTCATTAACGGGCAGCTGTACAGGGGAAGCAAGGAGGCCGCCGGCGAGATCGGGTACATGATGATTGGCCCATTCCGCAACCGCAGCCAAAGAGAATACGGCGTGTTCGAGAGCAATTTCGGCGTACCTGGCATCTTGTCCAAGGCACAGCCCTTGCTGCCTTCATGGGAGGAAGGAGCGCCTATTCTTCCTCAGCTTCAGGCGGCGGCTGCGGAAGGCCATCCGGAGGCGCGCGCCCTTCTGCAAGATACCTACCGGCACTGGGCGTTCGGCATGGCCAATGTGGCCAGCATTATGGATCCGGAACTGCTGGTTCTCGGCGGAGAAATGATCCATCTCGATGAACAAGGGCTCCAAACGATTCAAGAGCTATTGTCCCGTCTCATTCCCGTCGTGCCGGTAATCAAGACGGCATCGCTTGGCGATCAGGCGGGCATTATCGGCGCGGTCCATTGCGTGCTTGAATCGTTTCCGAACCATAGGTCCTGGAGTGAATAAAACTTAAGGGGGAATTCGAATTGAATTTTGGAGTAGGAAAAGCAGCAAAATGGTTTAACGGCATGCTTGTCAGCTCGCTCGTTCTTGCTTTAGCCGCCTGCAGCGGGGGCGGGGCAAGCGTACAGCCGGCAGAAAAACCGGCGGAGAAGCCCGCCGAGAAACCGGCCGATCCGCCGAAGCCGGCTGAAGCGAAGAAGCTGGTTATTTATACGGCCAGGGATAAAACGGTCGTGGATGAAATCGTCCCCAAATTCAAAGAGCAGAACCCGGGCGTCGAGGTGGAAGTGTTGACGATGGGCGCGCAGCAGGTTCTGGAGCGCGTTCGTGGAGAAAAAGCGAACCCGCAGGGCGATTTCTGGTGGGGCGGTACGCAATCCATGTTTATGACAGCGGCCGACGAAGATTTGTTGGCGGCCTACAAGCCAACCTTTGCGGGTACGGTTCCGGCTCAGTACAAGGACGGCAAAGACCGCTGGTACGGCGAGATGCTGCTTCCGGAAGTCATCATGTACAACCCGCAAATGTTGAAAAAAGAAGATGCGCCGAAAGATTGGGATGACCTGCTCGATCCCAAATATAAAGGAAAAATTTTGATTCGCGGCGTGCTCGCCTCCGGAACGATGCGTACGATTTACTCCGCGATGATTTTCAGACAGGGTGCCGGCGACCCGGCCAAAGGCTACGAATGGCTGAAGAAGCTGGATGTCAACACGAAAGAATATACCCAGGACCCTACGAATCTTTACTTGAAAATGGCTCGCCAGGAAGGCTCGCTTTCGTTGTGGAATCTGCAGGACATCATGATTCAAAAGGAGACGAAAAATCAGCCGTTTGACTTCATCTATCCGGCCAGCGGAGCTCCGATCCTGGTGGATGGCGTAGGCATCATCAAGGGCAGCAAAAACGAAGAAATTGCCAAGAAGTTCTATGAGTTCCTGTTCGAACCGAAGCTTCGTTCGGAGCTTGCGGAGAAGCTGTTCCAAATTCCTACACGCAGTGATATCAGTAAAGATACGCTCCCGGCGTGGCTGAAAGGCATTGAACTCAAGCCGATGGAACTGGACTGGGCAACGATGGCCGCCAAGGAAAAGGAATGGATGGACTATTGGGATCAAAACATTAAAGGCAAAGGCGCAAAATAAAGGGCATGCGGGCGGAGTGAAAGCTCCGCCCCAACATTCCAGCCGGGGGGTTACCGTTTTGATTGATGTGACTTTGGAGCATGTAGGCAAGCTGTTCGGCACGGTCAAGGGCGTGGACGACGTCCATATCCAAATTAAGCCGGGGGAATTTTTCACGTTTCTGGGACCGAGCGGCTGCGGCAAAACGACGACGCTGCGTATGATCGCGGGCTTCTACATCCCCAGCTCGGGCCGAATTTTGTTCGGCAACCGCGAGGTCACGGGGCTGCCTCCCCACAAACGCAATACCGGCATGGTGTTTCAAAACTACGCGCTATTCCCCCATTTGACGGTGTTTGAGAATATTGCCTTCGGTCTGCAAGTCCGCAAAAAATCGAAAGCCGAAATTAAGGAAAAAGTGGAACAAGCTCAAAGATTGGTTCATCTTGAAGGATACGGCAGCCGCCGAATCGACCAGCTGTCGGGGGGCCAGCAGCAGCGTGTCGCTTTAGCGCGCGCATTAGTCATCGAGCCGCAAATCTTGCTGCTTGACGAACCCTTGTCCAATTTGGACGCCAAGCTAAGGGAAGAAACCAGACTCGAAATCAAGAGGCTTCAGCTGGAGCTCGGCATCACGACGATATACGTCACGCACGACCAATCCGAAGCGATGTCCATGTCGGACCGCATTATGGTCATGCAAGGCGGAGTCGTGCAGCAGATCGGAAGCCCTCAAGACATATATAACAAGCCCGTCAACCGGTTTGTCGCTTCGTTTATCGGCGAGACCAATCTATGGGAGGGAACGGTGGAACGGGTGGAGGACGGAGAAGCCTGCGTGCGCTTGACTCCGGATACGGTCATCCGGGGTTACTGCCGGAACGCATCCTCCGGGAACGTCATCCGACCGGGCTCCCGGATTACCGTTTCCGTCCGCCCGGAACGAATTCGCGAAGCGGATGCCGGTTCCGCGGGTGAGACGAATACGGTTCAAGGCGATGTGGTGATCTCCGAGTTTACCGGAGTCAGTATGAATTATATAACGGAAACCGGCTTCGGCCCGTTGAAGGCGATGTTCCTGGGTCAAGGACACAATCTGAAGGCAAGCGGCGACCGGGTTTTCTTGATCATCCCGAAAGAGAGCGTCTATTTCTTAAATGACGGGAGGGAGTGACTGATGAAGACGCCGTTGGAGCCGGCAGCCCCGCCCGTCAACCGCTGGACGCTGCTCACTTCGTCCCGTTATTTCATTTATGTGCTTGTCGCCCCCTTGTTCCTGGTGCTGCTTGCTTATGTGGTGTTTCCGTTTTTTCAAACGTTTGTCGACAGCTTTAGGATTCAAGGGCAATTCTCGATGCAAAATTACGCCAAGTTTTTCAGCCTGAAGCATTCCGCGAACCTGGAGGCGCTTTGGACCTCCGTTTACATTTCCGTGATTAGCGTCATCACCTGTGCGATCGTCGGCGTCACGATGGCTTTTCTGCTGGAGCGGTACGAATTTCCGGGCCGCAAAATGTTAACGGTGCTGGCTATGGTGCCGATGGCGCTGCCTCCTTTAATCGGGGTGCTGTCGTTTACCTTTTTATACAGCGAAAGCGGAATTATTCCCCGCACATTGAAGCTGTGGTTCGATCTGGAGCAGGTTCCTTTTTCGTTAAAAGGTTTCTGGGGCGTTATTATGGTTCATACGTTCACGATGTACACGTATTTCTACATGACCGCCTCCACGGCGATTAAAGGTCTGGACCCTTCTCTGGAGGAAGCGGCCGCCTCGTTAGGCGCAGGACGCTTGTACGTATGGAGACGCGTCATCCTGCCGATGCTGACGCCGGCGATGGTTGCCTCCTCCTTGCTGGTATTCATGATCTCGATGGCTTCGTATACGGCTCCGCTTATTTTCGGCATCGACCGTACGATGACCATGCAAATTTATTTGTCGCGGACGAACGGCTCTCTGGATATGGCGGCGACGCAATCCACGATCCTATCGATCGTATCGATCCTCTTCCTGCTGCTGATGCGCTGGTATCAAGGGCTTCGCAGCTACCAGAATGCGAGCAAGGGGGTCAGCATTCACCGGACCGAAGTCAAGAGCGCGCTAGGCAAGTATACCGCTATGGCGCTTTCGACGCTCGGCGTGACGATCCTGCTGCTGCCCATTCTCGTGCTCGTGCTTATTTCCTTTTCCGTGGACGGGACGTGGACGTACCAAATCCTGCCGCCGGAATATACGACCAGACACTATGTAGAGCTGTTTACCGACAGCAAAACGTGGAGACCGATAGCGAATTCGTTCGAGATGAGCGCGATTGCCACCCTCGGCAACGTCCTGTTCGGCGTAGCGGCTGCGTATGCGATGGTTCGTCTGAAATTTAAAGGTAAATTTCTGCTCGACCTGCTGATCATGCTGCCTTGGGCGCTGCCCGGTACGGTCGTAGCGGTCAATCTGATTTCCGCGTTCAGCGAACCGTCTGTTTTCTCCTTCAATCAGGTGCTGATCGGGACGTTCTGGATTTTGCCGATGGCTTATTTCGTCCGGCATTTGCCGCTGGTCTTCCGCTCTACCTCGGCGACGCTGATGCAGATGGACAGTTCGGTAGAGGAAGCGGCCCGGAATTTGGGCGCTACGTGGTGGTACAGCTTTCGGCGCGTTGTGTTTCCGATGGCTTTAAGCGGTATTCTCGCGGGAACGCTGCTCGCTTTCGTGCAGGGCATCGGGGAGTTCGTTTCTTCGATCCTTCTGTTTACGAGCAGAACGTCGCCGATTTCGGTAGAGATTTTCCAGCGTATGTACGCCTTTGACTTTGGTACGGCATGCGCCTATGGGGTGCTGCAAATTGTACTGATCGTTATCGTTCTGTTCGTCACCCGTAAAATGACCGGAGGCAATGCCGGGTCCGCCATCTAAGGGGCTCCCGGAGGCACCCTTGTTCGCCAACCATTCGTTCGATCATCTCGCGGTGAATTCCTAGGGTTCGAATGCCGCGTTGTGATATAGGGCGGGAAACGGCCGTTTCCGCTTAATTAGGAAGGGATATAAGGAGGAACAGGATGAGTCTACGTGCACGCGTTACGAAGAAATATGTATCCGCCGTTACCGGTCTTGCCGTGGCAGGCACACTAGTTCTGTCGATGGCACCCGCGCCGGCGAATGCGGATCGTGGAGTCGTGGATCTGTGGAAGTCGATCAAGCCGTTAACGACCGTCGCTTCCGCCATGAACACAGGCGCCCACCCGGACGATGAGCACAGCGCGACGCTGGCTTACCTTTCTTTGGGCAAAGGAGTGAACACTTACAGTATCATCGCGAATCGCGGCGAGGGCGGACAGAACGAAATCGGCAGCGAGCTGGGCAACGCTCTCGGCATCATACGGACCCGTGAATTGCAGGAAGCCTCCAAAATTACGAATGTCTCGCTCCGTATGCTGAGTGAAACCATCAACGACCCGATCTATGATTTCGGTTTCTCCAAAAGCCCGGATGAAACTTTGCTGAAATGGGGAGATTCGGTTGTCTACGAACGGCTGATCAGGCAAATTCGCGAGCTGCGTCCCGACGTGGTCGTGCCTGCCTTTCTGAACGAAGATTCGACCCACGGGCACCACCGGGCTATTAATGTGATCACGGTGAGAGCTTATCAAGATGCCGCAGACCCGAAAGTGTTCCCTGAACATTTACAGAACGGGCTGCAGCCTTGGCAAATTAAAAAACTGTACGTGCCGGCAAACGACAAGACATACAGCGTAGCCGTTCCCGTGGGAGATTACGATGAAATTTACGGCGCCTCCTACACGCAGCTCGGGGAAGAATCCCGCTTCATGCATAAGAGCCAGGGCATGGGCCGCCATGTGGATGAAGGTCCGATCAACAGCTATTATACGTTATTGCAATCCACCGTACCCGGTAAGGAGAAGGAAAAGGACTTCTTCGAAGGGATCGCTTTTACGTTTGAAGATTTGGCCAAAGAGCTGGAAGCGAAAGGAAAGGATGCTCAAGTTGTCAAGGATTTGCGCAGGCTGCAAACCGATGCCGATCAGGTGATTGCCGCTTATCCCGCGTTTTCCGAAGTTGCCGGGAAAGTGGAGGCCATGAAAGCCGGCGTTCAGAACGCTTTGACGGATGTAGCGAAATCCGCTTTGGATCAGGCGACGAAATATGATCTGACTTACCGTCTGCACGTGAAGGAAGAACAGTTGAACAAAGCAAGCATGGAAGCTGCATCTTTGGTGGCCAAGGTGAAGCCGGAGACCGGTGAGCTCGTGCCGGGCCAAACGACGAAAATAACGGTGACCGCCTATAACGGCGGGAAGGTGCTGCTGAAGAACGTTACGCTGAAGCTGAACGTTCCGGAAGGATGGACGGCCAAGGCGGCGGACAGCAACGTTGTCGGGCTTCTCGCTTATAACCAGACGGCTTCAACGGTTTTTGAAGTAAACGTGCCGGAGGACGCGGCGGAATTTAAGCCTTATGACAAACCGATTATTACCAGCGATGTCGAATACGAAGTGAATGGAGTGAAGAACAAGGTTCAGGTTGTGCCGCCCAATGCGGTCGCCGTGCTTCCTCCGTTCTCCATGTCTCTCAGCCCAAGCGCGGCGATCTTGAATACATTGAAGACCGATGAGCCGATTCCTGTGAAAGTGACCGTGCGCAACTACAACCCGGGCGCAGCCAAGGCATCCATTTCGCTGAAGCTGCCGGAAGGCTGGAAGACGGATGCGGCGCAGGAACTGAGCTTCGCGGCCAAAGGGGAAGTGAAGTCCGTAGGCTTCTCGGTCGTCCCTGCTGCGCAAGTGGCGAACGGCAGCTACACGATTCAAGCCGTGGCTACGAGCGGAAGCAGCCAAACCTCGAGAGGCGCACAGGTGATTCAATACGCTCATATCGGCAAAACCTATATGCTGCAGCCTGCGGAGGTGAAGGTGGAGGCCTTCGATCTGGAAGTGCCGAAAGGCTTGAAGGTCGGCTACGTATCCAGCGGGTTCGACAACATTGACCAATACCTGCAGCAGGTCGGAGTCGACGTAACGAAGCTGGAGGAGAAGGACATCCAGTTCGGCGATTTGTCTTCCTATGACACCATCGTTCTGGGCATTCGCGCCTATGCTTTCCGGCCGGAATTGATTCCAAGCAATCAGCGGCTCTTAAGCTACGTGGAAAACGGCGGCAATCTCGTCGTACAGTACCATAAGCCGGAAGACAAGTGGTCCCCGGGCTTGGCTCCGTATCCGATTAAAATCGGAGAACCGTTGATTAAATGGCGCGTTACGGACGAAAATTCCAAAGTGACCCTGCTGGCGCCGGATCATCCGATGTTCAACTATCCGAACAAAATTACGGATGCCGACTGGAATAACTGGATTCAGGATCGTTCCGCTTATAACCCGGCGGAATGGGGTAAGGAGTACACGGCTTTAATTTCCAACGGCGATCCTGGAGAGAAGGAGTTTACCGGCACGTTCCTGACGGCTCCATACGGCAAGGGCATCTATACGTACAGCTCTTTGGTCTGGTATCGCGAAATTCCGAGTCTTGTTCCAGGCTCGATCCGGTTGTTCGTTAACATGATCTCCCAGCATCAGTAAAGGCGCGAACCGGAGGACCTTCCCGGGTCCTCCGGCATTCGAAAATTTCAGGTGAAGCGAGGCAACAGGAATCCATGAATGTAATGACGATCCACGGAAGAGATGCCGGGAAGCTTATGGCACAGGCACGATTTGCCGTTGTGCCTTTAGGGTCGATTGAGTATCACGGGCCGCATTCCCCGCTGGGAACGGATGTCCTGCTGGCTCAAGGCTTTGCCGAGAGGATCGATCCGGACCTGCAGCCGTTGGTCTATCCTCCCATACCCTATACGGCCTGCCCCGGTAAAACTCGTGATTACCCCGGGACGATTTCCATTCGACCGTCCGTATTCATCGAGTATTTGACGGACTTAACCGAGGGCATCTGTTCCTCGGGAATTCGCCGCATTCTGCTGCTTAACGCTCATGATGCCAACATGGGGCCTTCCAGAACCGTCGCGGAAGCCGTGACGGCCCAGTACCCTGACGCCGGCTTTTTATTGGTCAATTGGTGGCAGATGGTGGAGACGGGGCTCATGGAGCGGAAGGGATTGTTCCACGGAACGGCCGGACGCGGGCACGGAGGTCCTTATGAAATGTCCGCGGTCAAAGCGATGCATCCCGGCTTGGTCGAAGTGTCCGATTCCGACGTGGAGTTAGATTCATGTCCTCCTTTATCGCCGCTGCCTTATGTGCTTGTAGAAGGCAAACCTCAAGGCTGGGACGGCTATACAGGCAGAATCAAGCAAACTTCGCTGGAGGCCGGCAAAGTCATTGTGGAGGAAGCCTCGCGCCAGATGAACATGCTGATCCGGAACTGGCTGAAATGAGTAGAAAATAAACGGGAGGAATAGCCGTATGAGCTGCAAAGATCAGATTATCCAGTCGGAAGGTCATCTGTTTCCTGGGAAAACCTATGCCGAATGCGTATTGGAGCCCGCCTTTAACGAAGCCAAGAAGCATCTGCTGGGTCCGATGATGGCGATTAACAAAGCCCATCTCATCATGCTTGCGGAGCAAAAGCTTGTATCCCCCGAAGAAGCGGGGGCGATCGCCAAGGCTCTTCACGGGATCGATCTGGATAAACTCAGGCAATGCTCGTACACGGGACAATTTGAAGACCTGTTCTTCCAGGTCGAACATGAGCTGCTGGACAAAGCCGGGGATATCGCCGGCAATTTGCATCTGGCCAGAAGCCGCAACGACATGGGCATCGCCATCTACAGGATGACGCTGCGGGAGAAGCTGCTGGTTACGGTATCCTCCGCCTTGTACTTAAAGGAAAACCTGCTCGCTTTCGCCGAGGAGCATGTCCATACGATCATGATCGGCTACACGCATACGCAGCAGGCTCAGCCTACTACTATGGCTCATTACACCATGGCCGTCGTCGATTCCTTAAGCCGGGACGTAGAAAGGATGTTTCGCGCCTACGCAAACTGCAACCGCAGTTCCATGGGCGCGGCGGCTTTGACGACATCCGGTTTTGCTATTTCCCGGGAAAGAATGCGTGAATTGCTCGGGTTTGACGGCTTGGTCGAAAATTCTTATGACGCGATCGGAGGAGCCGATTATGTGGCCGAGATCTGCACGGCGGCTCAGCTGGCTGCGATAAATCTGGGCCGTGTCGTGCAGGATCTGCTGCTCTGGTGCACGCAGGAATTCGCCGTGCTTCAAGTATCCGCTCCATATGTGCAAATTTCATCGATCATGCCGCAAAAGCGCAATCCGGTTTCTCTAGAGCATATGCGCTCCCTGCTGTCCTCCTGCGTGGGCAGCGCGAATACGGTACTGACGATGATTCATAATACGCCTTTCGGCGATATTGTCGATACGGAGGACGACCTGCAGCCGTATGCCTGGAAAGCGCTGGCGATTCTGGATAACATCTATCGGCTGTTGGCTTCTGTAATTGGCACCATGGAGGTCAATAAAGAGGTGCTGCGCAAACGAACCGAGGGCAGCTTCGCTACCGTAACCGAGCTTGCCGACACCTTGGTGCGAACGGACGGGCTGTCCTTCCGCAAGTCCCACCATATCGTAAGCGGCATCGTAAACAAGGCGCTTGCGCAGGGCTTGGCGGCTAACGACATTACGCTTGGACTGGTGAATGAAGCGGCGCAAGACGTGATCGGCCGCAGCGTTTCTTTGAATGAGGAACAGCTGAGGCAAGCCCTGGATCCCGTTCATTTCGTCACAATCCGTTCGCTGCCGGGCGGGCCGAGTCCCCTTGAGATGGAGCGCATGATCGCAGACCGGAGGGAGCGGCATATCAGCCATTTGGAGTGGACTTATGCGTCCGAAGAAAGATCCCGTCAGGCGCTTCAACATTTGGACACGGTCATTCAAGACTGGAGCCGGTCTTAGTGGGCGCGCGGACATTCTCTCTGCTGGCCGTCGATGGCGGAGGCACGAAGTGCCGTGCGGTCGTTGCGGATGTTCGGGGCGGTTGGCTCGGTGAAGGTCGGGCCGGCTCCAGCAATTATCAAAGCGTCGGCCAAGACGCGGCCGCGCGGGAAGTTTCCTTTGCCGTGAAGGCGGCTTTGACAGACGCGGGTTATGCGCCGGAGCGGGACGGAAGCGGCGGCGTCAAGCTCGGCTGTGCGGTATTTGCTTTGGCGGGGCTGGATACGGAACAGGATCGGACTGTGCTGACGGCATTGGTAGTGGAAGTTCTTCACGGGCTGGACATTCAGGTTGACCGGTTAATCATTGAGAATGACGGCTTCGCCGCTCTGCTGGGAGCAACCGATGGGGCACCCGGCGTTCTCGTTATCGCCGGCACCGGATCGATCGTGTACGGCGTGAATAAGGAAGGGATGAACTGCCGGGCGGGGGGCTGGGGACACCTCGTAGGCGACGAAGGCAGCGGCTACTGGATCGGCAAAAAAGCCATCACGGCGGTTATGAAAGCCGAAGACGGCCGGGGGCGCCCGACCCGGTTAACGGAACGGCTCCTCTCCCATCTCGGCTTGAATAATGCCGAAGAGCTGTACAATTGGACCTTCTCTCCCGAATATTCGGTTGAACGGGTAGCCCAGCTGTGGGAAGTCGTCAGCCAAGCCTTGAACGACGGGGATGAGGCCAGCCGCTTGTTAGTTGAAGAGGCGGCTGATGAACTGTACCGGGGAGCGTCTGCCGTCATCCGCAATTTGAGTATGGAGAACGAGAAATTTTCCGTTATTTTGCAGGGAGGCGTACTGCAAAACGCGCCGTACTTGCGAGGGCTGATTTGCAGGCGGATCCGTTCCGATTTTCCTTCGGCTCAGTGGGATTCCGCCAAGAAAGAACCGATTTACGGCGTTATTTCCATGGGACTGGCTCATATACGCCAAATAGGGCTGCACGAATCGTAGCTCCAATCTTATGGAGGTGAATGGCATGGAAAACAAAAAGAAACTGCTCTTTATTTTTGCGCATCCCGACGATGAATCGTTTGCCTGCGGGGGGACGATGGCCAAATGCTCCAGCATGGGTCATGAGCTCGTTCTGGTATGCGCCACATCGGGTTGTAAAGGCAGATGCGGCCCGTTTTCCTTCCAAACGCGTGAGCAATTGGTTGCCCATCGGGAAGGGGAGCTGAGGCAGGCCTGTCATATTCTTGGCGTCTCGAGCTTGATTCTTTACCGGTATCCGGACGGATATTTGAAGGACCAGGACCGCACGGAACTGATCGGGAAATTGAAAGACACGATTGTCGATCAGCAGCCTGACGTTGTCGTTACTTTTCCGCCGGACGGGGTTACGGGACATCCCGACCATATCGCGATCTCGGAAGCTGCGGAGCAGGCGATGCTGCTGGCGGAGGAGCTGCTTGCACGGAACCGGCTCCCGGCGTTCTATTATTCGTCGATTCCTCATTACTATAAGCACTGCGCGGACAAAGGCCCGGACCGGTTATTTCCGATTACCGGCAAGGTCGATATTCGTGAATTCCGCGCGATCAAGGGACAGGCGCTGCAAGCCCACCAAAGCCAGGTTTACTCGGTTAATCGCGCTTACCCCGGCGTCATGGAGGGCGACTTATCGGTCATCGGACCTTATGAATACTTCACCCTGGTTCGTCAACATGGACAACCGGTACCTATAAACAAGGATGTCAAGGACATTCCGCTCATGGAGCTGATCTAAAACATTCCATGCGGGTATTTCCGTTTAGGGATGCGTATTCTTGTCAAAAATGAGATACTAAAAGCACTAAAAGACGGGGAAAAGGGGCCTGAACATGAATAAAGCGGGTTTGCTGCGTGAACCGAAACAACGGAAGCTGCTGTTCAGCGCTGGACTTAGCTGGTTATTCGATGCGATGGAAGTCGGGATGATCTCATTTATCGTTGCCGCGCTAGCTGTCGATTGGCATTTAGACGCGCAGCAGGTTGGATTTCTGACAGCGGTTAATTCAATCGGAATGGCCGTCGGAGCGGCAGTGGCGGGCTCGTTTGCGGATCGGTACGGACGCCGGGCCGTGTTGCTCTGGACGCTTCTCATTTTCTCTGCCGCAAGCGGGCTGTCCGCCCTGGCGACCAGCTTTGCCGTATTGTGCGCGCTTCGCTTCATCGCAGGCTTCGGATTAGGCGGGGAGCTTCCGGTCGCTTCAACGCTTGTCTCCGAGTCGGTGCCTGCCCATGAGAGGGGGCGTGCCGTTGTGCTGCTCGAGAGCTTCTGGGCCGGCGGATGGATCGTCTCCGCACTGATCGCCTATTTCATCATTCCTCATTATGGCTGGAAGACTGCCTTTATCATCGGCGCTTTACCGGCATTATACGCTTTGTACCTAAGACGGGCGATACAGGATTCGCCTCGTTATACCGCGCAGCAAGACCGAAAGCTGTCGTTTGGGGAGCGGCTGGCTTCCGTATGGTCATCGTCGCACCGCAGATCCACGATCACGCTCTGGATCTTGTGGTTGATGGTCGTATTCTCCTATTACGGCATGTTTCTGTGGCTTCCGTCCGTTATGGTGATGAAGGGCTTTAGTCTCGTGAAAAGCTTTCAGTACGTCTTCATCATGACGCTTGCACAGCTGCCCGGATATTTTACCGCCGCTTACTTGATTGAAAAGTTCGGCCGAAAGTTCGTGCTCGTCACCTACCTGCTGCTTACGGCTGCCAGCGCTGTATGGTTCGGTAACGCCGGTACGGAAGCGATGCTGATCGCGGCCGGGGCTTCCCTCTCCTTCTTTAACCTTGGGGCCTGGGGAGCCATGTATGCCTACACACCGGAGTTGTACCCGACGGCAGTCCGCTCCACGGGTGTCGGGCTTGCGGCTGCCTTCGGACGGATCGGCGGTGTAATGGGTCCCTACCTTGTAGGCATACTGATAGCACAAAACGTTGCGCTTAGTTCGATATTTATAATATTTTTCGTTGCCATTATTATCGGAGCGCTTGCCGTGTTATTCTTCGGAAAGGAAACAAAAGGGACGAACCCGGATCAAGTCGCCGATGAGCGCAAGGGCAGGCAGTGAAACAAATAGGCCCGCGATCTCGTCTGAATTTGGAAGGGTGACGATAATCGTATAAACGGAGAAGGATTACAGGATGCAAAATCGGATAAAGACATTGGAATTTAAAAGAAAATGTTTGGAATTTCATTATAGTCAAGCGGCAAATGCGGCTAACGCATTGACGCCTGATCGTTTCCATGTATGCGTGAGCGAGTTTGCAGCTATGATGGAGGTCATGCATACCTGTATTGAAATCGCCAGATCTTGTGTATTTGATAATAACGCTGTTGATTTCAAAGCGTATCTGAAAAGCATGGATGATGAAGTGAAAGCGGAGTTGCTTTATATACAGCAATGGGTTGAAGCCAACAGAGTCGATCATCTCATTCATTTGCGGGAAACCCCTGAATTACATGCGGTCATCAAGCCGCTGCCTAAGCGTCATGAAACCGGATATTATCAACAAAGGGAATTAGTTCCTTATATGATGAAAGTAAAAGGTTTGGCTGAACAAGTCATATCCGATTTGATGGATCTGTACAGGCAGGATCATATAAGCTTTGATCAAAGCTGGAGAACGGTTGATGTGTACAGAAGTTCTCTGGCTTGTAAAGCTTGCGGTACGCAGGTTACAAGGACGCTAAGGCACCTGGGGGATTTGAGAGAAATTTCTTTAAAAGAAAAAGAAAGTTATGTACCGCGATTTTCCTATGTTTATGGGCATGAAATCATTAGGGCCGATCTTCTTCCCTACCAGGGTGCGAATGAAATAACGGATGCTGAACTTATCGTCCATATCGAAAGTCTGGATACGACGACAATCCGAAAGACAGCGGGCGGATGCTGCGGTCCTGATGCATCGGTTTTTAATATTTTTTGTAAAAACGGACATCCTATCGGAAAAGAAGGTTCCGATTGCTGGATGCCGCACTTTATACGCATTCCTTTGCAAGGTATCAAGAAGCATGACCTGATCAGATCGAAAGTTCGTCAAATACAGTCTCCTTCCCGCGCTCAATCGCAGAGGATTAGCCCATAAGGACCTGGCGGTGATCTTCCGCCAGGTTTTTCTTCGTTCGCGCGCCTCGCGCCCAGCCAGTAGGGGCACAACTAACGGGAGCGAGTCCGGTCGAGGCAAGCAAGTGTCCAAGTGTCCCCGGCTTGTCATCCGTTGACATAGCAGGATTTGCCAAGTAAGATAAATTAACGGATTCGCACAGTTGATTTGAAACCTTATACAATACTTGTAAGCATGACGATGCGACGTCCATTTTTATCAATTATCGGGGTGCAATTTTTATGGCAAGCATTAAAGATATCGCCCAATTGGCTAACGTTTCCCAGGGAACCGCCTCTATTGTGCTAAACGGCAAAGGAGATCAATACCGCATTTCCGCCCTCACGCAGCAAAAAATATATGAGGTTGCCAGGCAGCTCAACTATCGGCCCAATATTTCGGCCAGACGTCTTCGAAGCGGAGGCGAAACGGTACTGCCGATCATCGCTCTCTTCTGGGCGCTGGATACCCGAACCGTGTTAATCAGCCGGTTTTTGCACGGGCTGCAGAAGGAGCTTGCTTCCATAGAAAGTGAGTACGAGCTGCTCATTCAGCCTTATGTCGGCACCAAATTGAAAGAAATGCGAAGCTTGATTACGGGCACAAGGTTTAACGGTGCAATTATCGCTATTCCTACGGAAGAAGACGAGGAATTTTTGGAGCAGGCTCAATTGAATGTGCCTATCGTGCTGTATCAGAGAAGTTCGGCAAAATATGCTTCGGTGTACGTTGACAGCTACGGAACGGGGAAAGACGTTGCCGCCATGTTTGCCGCGCGGGGACACCGTAAAGTAGGGGCGCTCGTGCCGAACGTTTCGTCCAAGGCGATACGGCTTCGCAAGGAAGGCTTCTTGGCGAAAGCCGCAGAGCTCGGTCTGCATGTGGAGCCGGAGCATATCCTATTCTCCGATTTCTCGGAACGCGGAGGGTATGAGGCGATTCAGCGGATGGTTGAGACCGACGGGCAGCTGCCGTCCGCATTGTTTGTCATCAGCGATCAAATGGCGGTCGGTGCATTGTCGGCGCTGCACACCTATGGAAAGCGCGTCCCGCAGGACATCGAAATGATCGGCTATGACGACGATGAAGTGACCCGGTTTACGATCCCATCCTTGTCAACCGTACACTTGCCTGTAGAAGAAATGGCCGGCGAGTGCGTCCGTATGCTGACGGATTTAATGCATCACAAAACGACGGGGCCGTCATCAAAAATCTTCGATGCGCATATCGTCGTTCGCCAGTCGTGCGGGGCCAATTGAATCAAGCGAAAGCGAAGGAAGACGGGCCGGGCGCTCAACCGATGGGAATCGGTTGAAGCGCCCGGTCCTTTTTTAGCCGTCGAAAGGGGCTCCGATCAGGTGCTTTTTTTCTTGCTAAAACGTTTTTACAAAAAGGATTGACGTGAAAGCGTTTGTAAAATATAATAAAAACGTATTAGCAATACGATTTAGCAAAACGTATTAGCAAGAAGCGTCAGACCGCATTGCTTGCAAGGAGGTGAAGCATGGCCAGTATTAAGGAGATCGCTCAATTAGCAAACGTATCTCAAGGAACGGCATCCATGGTACTGAACGGCAAGGGCGATCATTATCGGATATCGGCCGCTACGCAGGAGAAGATTATGGAGGCGGCCAGGCGGTTAAACTATCAACCGAACATCTCGGCCAGACGCTTGCGAAGCGGCGGAGAAACCGTTCTTCCGATCATTGCGTTATTTTGGTCGATCGATACCCGAGCCGCGCTCATCAACCGGTTTTTGAAAGGGCTTCAACAATCCATCAATGCCATAGCGGATGAGCAAGAATACGAGATATTGATTCAGCCTTACGTTGGCACCAAGCTGAATGAAGTTCACAGTCTGCTAACGGGCACGCGATTTAACGGGGCGATCATTGCGAACCCGACAGAGCAGGATGAAGCGTACTTGGAAGAAGTAACCCCGATGGTGCCGATTGTAATGTACCAACGCAGTTCCAACAAATACTCGTATGTCAATGTCGACAGTTATTTGACCGGCGAGAAAGTGGCGGAGTTGTTTGCGAGCCGCGGCCATCGTCAGGTGGGAGTGATTGTACCGGACGTTTCTTCCAGCGCGATCCGGCTGCGTATGGAAGGGTTTCTGAATAAAGGACGCGAGCTGGGCATGGAAATTCAGGAGCAGCATCTGGTGTTTGAAGATTTTTCCGAAAGAGGCGGTTATCAAGCCGTGCAGCGTCTGCTCGCTCATGGGAGCGCTCTTCCTACGGCGTTGTTCTCCGCGAGCGACCAAATGGCGGTCGGCGCGTTGATGGCATTAAACGAAGCGGGGAAAGCGGTTCCGCAAGATGTGGAAATCGTGGGTCATGACGATGATGAAATTACGCAATACACAGTGCCGACGCTGACGACGGTTCATCTGCCCGTTGAACAAATGGCGGACGCCTGCTTCCATTTGCTGGCCGGGATGATGCAGCATCGGTATCAGCAATCCGTCAGTAAAGTGTTTGAGACGCATCTGGTCATTCGCCGGTCCTGCGGCGATTTTCAAGGAAGAACAAGCAGCTTAAATGCGGATTCGGACGTCACATAGCAGGATCGACGCTGGAACGCTTTAAGATATAACCAACAACTACGGGAGGGTTTCACGAATGAAATTCAAAAGGGTGTCGGCGATTCTTGCATCAACCGCGTTATTTACAGTATTTGCAGGTTGTTCGAACAATAGCGACCAGCCTGGCGCCGGACAGCCGGCCGCGAGCGGCGGAACGGCTTCGCAGAGCGGACCGGTCAAGATCGATTATTGGGGCGGCTGGACGGGTCCCGACCTGGAAACGATGAAAGGCTTGGTTGAAAAGTTCAATGCCGAGCAGAGCAAAATTCATGTTGAATTCAGCTCGATGCAGTGGACGCCGTTGTTTACGAAATTTTTGACCGAAATGAAGGGCGGAGAACCGCCGGAGGTTCTGGCTATGCATCCGTTCGAAATCGGACAATTTGCCGAGATGGGCGTATTGGATGCGAAAACCGTTGAGTCGGTCAAGATGAATAAAGCGGATTACTCCGAATTTGCCTGGGGCGGTACGCTGTATAAAGGAACGCAATATGCGGTGCCGCTTGATGTGCATATGCACGGTGTTTTCTATAACAAAGATCTGTTCGCTAAAGCCGGTGTAAGCGCTCCACCGACAACGGGAGAAGAACTTATCGCCGCCGCCCAGAAGCTGACGGTAGACAAGAACGGCAAGCATCCGAACGAAGCGGGCTTTGACGAGAACAACATTACACAGTACGGCTTAGGGTTCAGCATGAACCATCACGCGTTCTATCAGTTCTACGCTTTGCTCAACCAACAAGGAGACAATCCGTTCAAGGAAGATATGAAGAAGCTGGTGCTCGACGAGCAAAAAGCGGCTAAAGCTTTAGGCTTCCTGGAGGATCTGATCTTTAAATACAAAGTGGTGCCTAAAGGCCAAAAATCTCCTGTCGATGACTTTACGTCCGGCAAAGTGGCAATGATCGTGGACGGCCCGTGGCAAATGCCGAAGCTGGAAGCTTCCGGCATCCAGTGGGGCAGCGCGCCATACCCGAAAGTGTTCGATAAGCAGGCCGCATGGGGCGCAGCAGAAGTTCTGACCTTCCCGGTGAACTCGAAGGCAAGCGCGGAAGAGAAAGCCGCTGCCGTTGAATTCGTGAAATGGCTGGACAAAAACTCGGGCGATTGGGCCAAATCCGGACAGCTTCCTTCCAGCAACGCAGGTATGGAAGTCGCCAAGAAAATGCCGGGCCGCGATGCATTTGTGAACAGCCTGAACAACGCGGTTCTCTTGCCGGCGCATCCGAAAGCCGCTCAGTTGTTCTCCAGCACGGCGCCAAGCCCGATCTTGACGGCTGCGCAGGATGCTGTGTTGAACAACAAGGATCCGCTTGAAATCGTGAAGAAGCTGCAGAAAGATATGGACGCCTTGCTCGCGGAATAATCCCGATCCCACCAAGGATACGGCCGAATGAACGTTCGATCGATCGTCCGTTCGGCCGTATCCGATTCACTTATCAACTACATGTTATTTTAGCGGAAGGGTTGTAGAATCTATGAAAAAACAAGGAAAGGTTGCGGCGCTGTTTCTCTTGCCTTACTTGTTGGTCTTTCTCGTATTCCGTTTCGGACCGAGTGTGGCCGGCTTATTCGTCGGCTTTATGAAGTGGAACATCGTAGGCACGGCATCCTTCGCAGGCTTGAACAACTTTATTAAGCTGTTTCGCGATCCGATTTTTTACACATCGTTAAAAAACACATTGGTTTTTCTGCTTATGACACTGCCGCCGCTCGTTGTATTCAGCTTGCTGCTGGCGATCCTGCTTAACCAAAAATTGCGGTTTCGCAATGCGGTACGGACCATTTCGATCATTCCGTACGTCTTGATTCCGGCTGTCGTCGGGATTATCTGGAACTGGCTGTATGACAACAACTTCGGGATTTTGAACTATTATTTGAAGCTGGTCGGGCTGAACCCGGTTGAATGGCTGACGAATGAAAAATACGCGCTGTTCTCCGTAGCGATCGTGACCGTGTGGTCTTTCCTGGGCTATAACATGATTCTTTATTTGGCCGGTTTGCAGGACATTTCCAAAGACTTGTATGAAGCGTCGGAGATTGACGGAGCGAACAAGTACCAGACGTTTCTGAAAATCACGTTCCCGTTATTGAAGCCGATCACCTCAATGATCATCACGCTAACGCTCATTAACACGATTCAAGTGTTTGACCAAATTTTCGTCATGACCAACGGCGGACCAGGCACGGCGACCCTGACGCTTGTTCAATACTTGTACGGCACCGCTTTCCAAAATTACAACTTGGGTTACGGATCGGCGCTCGGTGTTGCCATCTTGGCTATCTTGATCGTGATGGTTCAAATCCAATCCAAATTGCTGAAGCTGGATGACTAGGAGTGAATGTTAGCATGAATGCGAAAAAGTTACCGGTATACCTTGTCATGATTGTCGTGAGCATCATATTCTTGTTCCCTTTGCTCTGGTCATTCCTATCGTCGCTCAAGCCGGAGGCCCAGATCGTAAGCTACCCGCCGAAATGGGTGCCGGAAGTCATTACACTGGAAAACTACACGATGGTTTTGAAAAACTATCCCTACCTTAGCTGGATGATGAACAGTGTCGGGATGACCGTCGCTTCGACTTTGTTTGTTCTCGCCTTGACGACACTCGCCGCCTATGCGTTCGGCCGCTTGCATTTTACGGGCAAGAAAGTGATCTTCACGCTCGTCGTATCGATGCTTTTAATTCCGATTCAAGCGTACATCGTTCCGTTATTTCTCTTGGTATCCAAGTTAGGCCTTCTGAACAGCTATTATGCCATTGTTCTTGTGGCGGGCGCCAACGTTACGAGTGTCTTTATTCTTACCAGCTTCTTCAAGAGTATTCCTAAAGAGCTGGAGGAAGCGGCTCGGATTGACGGCTGCCAGGATTTCGGGATTTTCGGTAAAATCATGCTTCCGCTTGCGAAGCCTGCCGTATCCACCGTCACCATTCTCATGTTCATTACGAACTGGAACAACTTCCTGTGGCCGTTGATAGCGATTCGCGAAAATTCCTTGAAGCCGCTAGCGGTCGGTATCGCACAGTTCATGGGCGGCGCCAACTCGACCGCGCAGTTTCAGTATGGGACTTCGCTGGCAGGGGCTTGTATGGCGATTATTCCGTCCATCATCGTTTTTCTTTCCCTTCAGCGGTATTTTGTTGAGGGCA
The DNA here is from genome assembly GCF_006519665.1 of Paenibacillus sp. tmac-D7. Lineage (NCBI taxonomy): Bacteria > Bacillati > Bacillota > Bacilli > Caryophanales > Paenibacillaceae > Paenibacillus > Paenibacillus sp. tmac-D7. The sequence continues at coordinate 140,857 of NZ_VIDW01000009.1, forward strand.
TAGCCAATACCGGGATTAAGGGATAGATTGTTCACAGGAGGAAATCAGCATGGAATTTACACCCGTTGTCAAAGAGCTTATTTTTGACACAAATAAGCCGTTTGCAAGCTGTCATGCCTCTCATCTGACGCTGCTGCCGAACGGTGACATTCTTGCCGCCTGGTTCGCCGGAAGCGAGGAAGGGGCGGACGATATCTCCATCTGGGGTTCGCGGCGCGAAGGCGGAATTTGGACGAAGCCGGTCCAGCTCGCGGATGAGGTGAACGAACCGCATTGGAATCCGGTGTTTCACAGGAAAGCGGACGGCGAACTCGTTCTCTTCTATAAGGTCGGTCGTTTGCTGAAGGAATGGTACACCATGGTCAAGACGTCCCGGGATGAAGGCCGAAGCTGGTCGGCGCCGGTCGAATTGGTTGCAGGAGACCGCGGAGGCCGGGGGCCGGTGCGCAACAAGCTGATCGTGCTGAAGGACGGAACTTGGCTTGCTCCCGCTTCGACGGAAGACGGCATTTGGCAGTCGTTCGCGGATCGGTCCGAGGACGAGGGGAAGAGCTGGACCAAGAGCGGAGACATTCGCATCGAAGAGCTGGACTACGGGAACATTCAGGAAGTGACGGACAGCGATATTCCGGTTTCCAAGCAATCGTTTATCGGCCGGGGCGTCATTCAACCTACGTTATGGGAATCGGAGCCCGGGAAGGTTCATATGCTGCTGCGCAGTACGGAAGGCTTCATCTATAGAAGTGATTCCGACGATGGCGGCCGTTCCTGGTGCGGCGCATACCCGACATCGCTTCCGAACAACAACAGCGGCATCGATGTGGTGAAGCTGGATAACGGTACGCTGGTACTCGCGTTTAACCCGGTCGGCGACAATTGGGGACCGAGGTCGCCCCTCGTGCTGCGCGCTTCCGAGGACAACGGTTTGACGTGGGGAAGCGAGTTTGTGTTGGAGAACGAGGCCGGGGAATATTCCTATCCCGCCATTATTGCCGAAGGAAACAACTTGTATATGACGTATACGTGGAAAAGAGAAAGTATAGCTTTTAGACAAATATCCGTGGGATGAAGCGGAATATAGATATGGAAACCTACTACGGATCGTGAGGGAGAACCGGATGATGAAACAAATTCCTGCGGGTGTGTGGCCTACAATGATCACCCCGTTCACAGAATCGAACGAGATTGATTATGACGCTTTGGAACGATTGATCGATTGGTATATCGGGCATGGCGTTGACGGATTGTTTGCGGTATGCCAGTCGAGTGAGATGTTCTTCTTAAGCAAGGAAGAGCGAGTGAAGCTTGCGGCATTCGTGAAGGAAAAGGCTGCGGGCCGAGTTCCTGTTATTGCATCGGGGCACATATCGGATAAGTACGAGGATCAGGTCGAGGAACTGAAGGCGCTTGCCGATACGGGAATCGATGCGCTTGTGTTAATTACAAACCGGCTGTCCTCGGAAGGAGAACCGGACGCGACCTGGAAGCGAAATTTGGAGAAGCTGCTGAAGGAGCTTCCGGAAGAAACACCGCTCGGATTCTACGAGTGTCCGTTCCCTTACAAAAAAATCATTTCCCCGGAAGCGCTGAAATGGTGCGCTGAAACCGGCCGTTTTCTGTTTCTGAAAGACACCAGCTGCGATGCCGAGAATATAAGATTGAAATTGGAAGCCGTTCAAGGGACCGGCTTGAATATATATAACGCGAACACGGCCACGCTGCTCGAGACGTTGAAGCTCGGCGTCACCGGGTACAGCGGCGTCATGGCCAACTTCCACCCGGAGCTGTATGTCTGGCTCATGCAAAACTGGCAGCAGAAGCCGGAGGAAGCGGATCATCTGAGCAATTTCGTAAGTATCGCTTCCTTCATCGAGAAACAATTGTATCCGGTTAACGCCAAATATTATTTGATGCTGGAAGGGGTTCTCTCCAACTATCATTGCCGCTCCAAGAACCATCTGGACTTTACGGCTACCAACCGGCTTGAGATCGAGCAGCTGCATCGCTTGTCCAAGACGGTTGCCAAGACATACGGAATTTAAAAATAAACGTTTGTTTAAAACCAAGGAGGAAAACCATGAACTCGTCCCGATTCGTAAACCGTTTGCAAGGAGATATGCCTAAGATCGGAATTCGCCCTATTATTGACGGCCGCCGAGGCGGTATCCGTGAATCGCTGGAAGAGCCGACGATGAATATGGCCATCGCTTGCGCCAAATTTTTGAGCGAAAATTTGCGTCATTCGAACGGGCTGCCGGTCGAATGCGTCATTGCCGATACGACGATTGGCGGCGTAGCGGAAGCGGCGAGAGCAGCCGAGAAATTCCGCAAGGAAGGCGTAGGCGTTACGATCTCGGTGACGCCGTCCTGGTGCTACCCGCTTGAGACGATCGATACGGATCCTTTCATGCCTAAAGCCATCTGGGGCTTTAACGGGACGGAAAGACCGGGTGCCGTATACTTGGCATCGGCGCTGGGGGCGCATAATCAGAAAGGGCTGCCGGCCTTCAGCATTTACGGCAAGGATGTTCAGGATATGGGCGACAGCTCGATTCCGGAGGACGTTCAAGAGAAGCTGCTGCGCTTTGCCAAGGCGGGCCTTGCCGTCGCTACGATGCGGGGCAAGTCATATTTGGCGCTCGGCACTGTGTCCATGGGGATCGCAGGCTGCATCGTGGACGAATCGTTCTTCCAAGACTATTTGGGCATGCGCAATGAGTATGTGGATATGACGGAATTTGTCCGGCGGATGGAACGGGGAATTTACGATAAGGAAGAATTCGAACGCGCTTTGGCATGGACCAAAGAAAATTGTCATATCGGCGCAGATGTGAATCCTCCTGAGCTGAAGAGAACCGACGAACAGAAGGAGCAAGATCTGGAGACGGTTGTCAAAATGACGCTGATCGCCCGCGACCTGATGATCGGGAATCCGAAGCTCGCGGAGATGGGCTACGAGGAAGAGGCGCTCGGACATAACGCGATCGCCGCCGGTTTCCAAGGACAGCGCGCCTGGACCGATCACTTTCCGAACGGCGACTTTATGGAAGCGATATTGACCAGCTCGTTCGATTGGAACGGCATTCGCGAACCGTTCATAATGGCTACCGAGAACGATAACCTCAATGCGGTCACGATGCTCTTCGGTCACTTGTTGACGAACAGCGCGCAAATATTCGCCGATGTGCGTACGTATTGGAGTCCGGAAGCGGTCAAGCGCGTGACGGGACATGAGCTGACCGGGCCTGCTGCCGGCGGGATCATTCACTTGATCAACTCCGGACCTGCGGCACTGGATGCGACTGGCGAGCAAACAATCAACGGACAGCCGGCCATGAAGCCATTCTGGGACATTACGGACGATGAAGTGAAGAAATGCCTGGATGCGACGAAGTGGTGTCCGGCAGTCGATTTCTTCCGCGGAGGCGGGTATTCGACAGACTTCACGACGCGTGGCGGCATGCCGATGACGATCGCACGGATTAATCTGATTAAAGGCGTCGGCCCGGTCCTGCAGCTTGCAGAGGGCTATTCGGTCGAGCTTCCCGAGGACGTTCACGATGTGCTTGACCAGCGCTCCAACCCGACTTGGCCGACGACCTGGTTCGTGCCGAAGCTTACCGGGAAAGGCGCATTCAAAGACGTCTATACGGTCATGAATAACTGGGGCTCGAATCATTGCGCCGTCAGCTACGGTCATGTCGGCGGAGATTTAATTACGTTAGCTTCGATGCTGCGGATTCCGGTGTGCATGCACAACGTTCCCGAAGATCAAATATTCCGTCCTAGCGCATGGTCGGCGTTCGGTGTGAATGAGCCGGTGGGAGCCGATTATCGGGCATGCTCGACCTTCGGCCCGTTGTACCGTTAGAACGGAGGAACATGCGATGGGAAAACGATATGCGATAGGAGTCGATTACGGGACGGAGTCCGGCAGAGCCGTCATCGTTGACGTCGACAACGGTGAGGAGCTTGCCGTCCACGTGACGCCGTATCCTCACGGTGTGATCGATGAACGCTTGCCGGGGTCCGGCAAGCCGCTGGAGCCGAACTGGGCGCTTCAGCATCCGGACGATTACATGGAGGTCCTAAGACGGTCGGTTCCCGAGGTGCTGCGCATTTCGGGGGTTGATCCGGCGCAAGTGATCGGCATCGGGATTGATTTTACGGCGTGCACCATGCTCCCTGTCGATGAGGACGGCAATCCTCTATGCGATCAAGAGGCTTACCGCGATGAGCCGCATGCGTATGTCAAGCTGTGGAAGCATCATGCGGCGCAGGACGAAGCCAACCGGATTAATGAAACGGCCGAGGCGCGGGGCGAGCTGTTCTTAAGCCGGTACGGCGGTAAAACCTCGTCGGAATGGATGGTCGCCAAAGCGTGGCAAATCATGAATGAGGCTCCTGAAGTGTATGAGGCGGCCGACCGGTTTATGGAGGCTGCGGACTGGACGGTTCTTCAACTAACCGGCAATCCGGTCCGCAGCAGCTGCGGCGCAGGCTACAAAGCATTCTGGCATAAAGCGGACGGCTATCCTTCGCCCGACTTCTTCAAAGCTTTGGATCCGAAGCTTGAACGATTCGTGGAAACGAAGCTGGCGGGCGACGTCGTGTCGCTTGGAACGAAAGCCGGCGAATTGACGGCGGAAGCGGCTGATATGCTGGGGCTGCGTGCCGGAACGGCAGTTGCCGCCAGCATCATCGACGCGCACGCGGGCGTTCCGGGTACCGGGGCCGTTCGCTCGGGTCAAATGGTCATGGCCATGGGCACCTCATTGTGTCATATGCTGCTGAGCGACAAAGAAATTCATGCCGAAGGCATCAGCGGTGTCGTGGAAGACGGCATCATTCCCGGGCTTTACGGGTATGAGGCGGGTCAGCCCGCGGTAGGGGATCTGTTCGGCTGGTTTGTTGACCACCAGGTGCCCGGCTACGTGCTGGAAGCGGCGGCAAGCGAAGGGCTCAGCGTTCACGGCTGGTTGGAACGACGGGCAGCGGAGCTGAAGCCCGGCGAGCACGGCTTGCTGGCGCTCGATTGGTGGAACGGCAACCGTTCCGTGCTGGTGGATGCCGATTTAAGCGGCATGATCGTCGGATTGACGCTCCAGACGAAGCCGGAGGAAATTTACCGTTCCTTATTGGAAGCAACCGCCTTCGGCACACGTAAGATTATCGATACGTTCGAGGCGGCGGGCGTCGAGGTGAACGAACTGTTCGCCTGCGGAGGCTTGCCGCAGCGCAACCGTCTGCTGATGCAAATTTATGCAGACGTGACCGGCCGTGAGATCAAGATTGCCGCGTCGACCCAAACCCCTGCGCTTGGGGCGGCGATGTTCGGAGCCGTGGCTGCGGGGGCCGAACGCGGCGGCTACGACAGTATAGCCGAGGCTGCTGCGAAGATGGCGCATGTACGTGAGGAAACGTATCTCCCGAATGCTGCGAACAAGGCTGTTTACGACGAGCTGTACGCGGCTTACAACCGGCTGCATGATCTATTTGGCCGGGGCGGCTGTCAAGTGATGAAAGAGCTTCTGAGCATCAAGCGACTGCAAAGTGAAGCGTAACGGATAGAGAAATAGAAGAAACGCCTTCATCAGAACCTTTACCGGGTTTGATGGAGGCGTTCATTGTTTTGAGGAAATCCTTTTTTTGACATGGGGAAAATTAATCGGTAACATGATTTTGAATAACGATAACCAACTGTTGGGCAAATAAGGAGGAATCGAGAAAATGGAAATTATATACCATGGACATTCTTGCGTTCAAATCGTAACCGGGGACAAATCGCTCATCATCGATCCGTTCCTGCGGGGCAACGCCCTGGCGGTAACCAAACCTGAGGACATTAAGACGGACGCGGTTCTTCTGACACATGCGCATATGGATCATATATTGGATGCGGAGCCGATCGCCAAAGCCAATGATGTGCCGGTCGTAGCCACGTTTGAGCTTGCAGCCTACATGTCCTGGAAGGGACTCCGGACGATTGGCATGAATACGGGGGGAACCGTCGATCTGGGTTTTGCGAAGGCAAAAATGATTCAAGCGTTCCATAGCTCGGGGATCGTGCTGGAGGACGAGCAGCGAATTGTGTACGGCGGCATGCCGGGCGGCTTTATCGTTACCGCGGAGGGCATTACCGTACTTCATGCGGGTGACACGGCGCTTTACGGCGATATGAAGATGATTGGAGACCGTCATTCGATTGACGTTGCCTTCATTCCCATGGGCGACCATTATACGATGGGACCTGAAGATGCCGTCCAAGCGGCGGAATGGTTCGGGGCCAAGCTGGTCGTACCGGTCCACTATGATACGTTCCCGGCTATTCGGCAGGACGCTGAAGCGTTCGTTCGCAGGCTGGAGGAAAAAGGTATACAAGGCCGGGTGCTCAAACCGGGCGAGCAAATGACGGTTAAATCGTAACCCTGTACGACTATCGGCTTTTCAAGAATCGGTACAAGGCAACTCGGCGTTCTAGGCGAATTTGCTTTGTCAAATATCAGGCACGAATGTATCTGTTTCGAAAGGGCTCCGTATAGGAGCCTTCTTTTTTTATGTGCCGGAGATGAACGGTACCGCTCTGGAGGAATTTTGTCGAAATTTGTTTCAAAATGTAGTATATTGACGGAAAATAGATTGATAAGTATCCAATCATGGAATAAGATGAAGAGAAAAGTTGTGTAAGCGTTTGATTTTGGAACAAACCATTGTGGTGAAGATCGTGTTGCTTGGGAAATTAACGGATAAAGAAGGTGAACATGCTGGACGCTTTATTACGAACCTGCCCCGTTGAATTCATTGATTATAGAATCGTTGTCCGAACCTGCCGTATTTATAAACAAACAGGGCGCTATTCATTTTGTAAATCAATCATGGATTAACTTTCCGATCCATAGCGGCGAGAAATTAGATGCCTATCTCGGTATACGTTATTTGAATTTATATGATGGCGACGACGATCTTAAGCAAGGGATCGCCCGTGTAATGTCTGCAGGTCTGCCGTCTTACAAACATGAGTTTGCTGTGCAAATCAATGAGGATAAACAATATTTTTTAATGAAGGCAACGCCTATCGAGGATCATGGAACCGGGATTTTGGGCATTTTCATGATTTATTTTAATATTACAAATCAAAAAAAATTGGAGCAAACGTTAAGAAAAAAAGAAGAGCAATACCGGCTCATTGAAGAACACTCGCAAGATATGATCAAAATCACAGATATTCACGGCAAGATCGAGTATGTATCTCCATCCCATCAGCACCAGACCGGACATTGTAACGATGAATTCGACATCTTCCATTACTTACACGAAGATGATGTAATTAAATTGAAAGAAACGTATCGAGAGATGATACAAACGAAAGACTCGTATGTGCTGGAAATTCGGAACAAGATCAGGAACGGTCAATGGGTCTGGTATGAAGCCGCATGTTCCCCGATCTTTTCGGACGAAGGCGAAGTCCATCAAATTTTAATCGTTTCGAGGGATATCACCGTTAGAAAACAAACCATGCAAGAATTGGAATTTATGGCGTATCACGATTATTTAACAGGGCTTTATAACCGCCGGAAGATCAAACTCATTTTGGATGAGACGCTGGAGGAGGCGGTTCGCCAAAATGAAGATTTTGCTTTGCTGATTATGGACATCGACCAATTTAAAACCATCAATGACACGTATGGCCATGATGTAGGCGACATGGTTTTGAAGGAGTTTTCCAATCGCTTGCTGAACTGCAAGCGGGAAGGTGACTTTGTAGGCCGATTAAGCGGAGACGAATTTACCGTTATCATGAAAAACATTCATGGCAAACAGGAAATAACCGCTTTTATACACCTGTTCCTGCAATCGCTGGGGGACCCCTTTCCTGTGCCGGATTTAAATGACGGCATCATCGTAAATTCAAGTATAGGGTACTCTATATATTCGGAGCATGGAACCAACATGATGAAGCTTTTTAAACATGCGGATATTGCGTTGTACAAGGCAAAGAAGAAAAGTAAAAAGGGCAGAGGCAAGTCTGCCTTGCTCAATAGACAAATATGAGCTGGTTGTATCGGCAAGTGTCGGTATAAGCAGTTACCCCCGAGGATGCTCCCATTCTTAAAGATCTGATGAAAAACGCCGCCATCGCCATGTATGATGCGAAAATTTCCGGTAAACGCACCGTTAAAGTATATACACCTTCGTTAAACCTGGCTGCATATAAAAAATTTACACGGGTCAGCGACTTTCAAAAGGCAATTGACAATCATGAGTTTAGTTAGAAGCACAAGGGGATTCGTTTAATTACGGTTCCCTTTTTGTCGTGGTTTTCAAAATGAAAGAAGACAGTTGACACTTTAAACTGTTACAAATATAATGACAGTAAGCGAACTGTTACTAAAACGATCTCAGATAGGTTGGCTTAGTAAAAAGAAAGAGGTGACCGGGTATGAATCCAGCAAACGATGCGTTGATTAGAGAAGGCGATTGGGTAAGCGGCACATCCGTTAAGGATGAAAAATTTATCGGATACGTCGAGTCGATGAACGAAAATGGCGAACTGAAGGTTGTGGTGACACAATGCGACCTTCAGGAAACGGTGGGTACGACCATCGAAACCAAGCTTGCCAGAGTAAAGAAGTTGCCGGCCTACACACCGTCAGCTCCGGAAGAAGTGCGCAGTTTGATTGAACTTGCTCTGATGACGCATGATAAAGAATGGTTCGAAGAACTGAGAGCCAGGCAGTCTGCAGCCTCCGCAACCGGATCGGCTGGCCGGCAGCACACCCATCATGCGCCTGCTTCAAGGCTGTTTGGAACGGCTCCAAAAAATCGGAGCGGGTCCTGATGAAATGCTAAAAAGCATGAAACCAGAACAAACTAGCTACAGATATTGTTTATAAATTGGGGAGGAATCATACCTTTGGACACAAAATACAAGCCTTTATTCGAAACTTTCAAGTTTAAAAGCGGCATTCAACTGAAAAATCGCATCGTGATGGCGCCAATGACCAACTTCTCATCGCACGAGGATGGCACAGTCAGCGACGCGGAAGTCAGCTACTATGCCCGCCGGTCGAACGGGGTCGGCATGGTGATTACCGCCTGCACCTATGTAACCCCCAACGGCAAAGGATTTCAAGGTGAGTTTGCCGGCGACCGCGACGAGATGATTCCAAGTTTACGTCGTCTGGCTGAAACGATTAAGGAACAAGGTGCCAAGGCTGTCCTGCAAATTTTTCACGGCGGCCGGATGTGTCCCCCGGAACTGGTTGACGGCGATGTCGTAAGCGCCAGTGCCGTTGCTTCGGAACAGGAAGGAAGCGTCGTGCCGAGAGCTTTGTCTGATTCGGAGATCGAGGCGATTGTTCGCGATTTTGGAGAAGCTACCCGCCGGGCTATCGAAGCCGGATACGATGGCGTCGAAATTCATGGAGCCAACGGTTACTTGATCCAACAGTTTTTCTCCCCGCATTCCAACCGCCGCGAAGACCGCTGGGGAGGAAGCTTGGAGAAGCGCATGACCTTCCCGTTAGCTGTTGTGGAGGAAGTGAAGCGGGTTGTGGCCAAGCACGCGAAGCAACCGTTTCTGGTGGGCTACCGCTTTTCCCCGGAAGAAGCGGAAACTCCCGGGATCACGATGGAGGATACGCTGCAATTGGTCGATGCGTTAGCGGACCGGGATCTCGACTACATCCATGTATCGTTAATGGATTTCTGGTCCAAACCTAGACGTGGCGCAGACGAAAGCAAGTCTCGGATCGAATGGATCCGCGAGCGTGCCGGTAACCGTGTGCCTGTCATCGGCGTAGGCTCGCTTCACAGTGCGGATGATGCGCTGAAAGCTTTGCAAACGGGAATTCCGCTCATTGCTCTGGGCCGCGAGCTCATTATCGAGCCCGATTGGGTTGTGAAAGTAGCCGAAGGCCGGGAGTCGGATATCCAAACTACCTTAACGAAAGACGATCAGGAGCGTCTGGTCATCCCGGATCCGCTGTGGCAGGCCATCATGCATACGCCGGGCTGGTTTCCGGTCGTTTAACCCCTGACCGCTTTAAGTAATTGAAGACAGGCAGTCCCTTGCGAACGGCCTGTCGCGCACTAGCGTTTCGAACGGAACGCAAACAGCCCCGCTACCTGCAACGGTAACGGAGCTGTTTTTTTATATAGGATCAATCATAGCCGTTCTTATTTTTACTTGGCAAAAATGTGCTTGCCGATTTTTACGGTTTGCGGGCGGGACCAAATCCACGCGCTGGTCGCCGTATCCGGATTGAAATAATAAAGCGAATTGTTTGTAGGGTCCCAGCCGCGAACAGCGTCCTGTGCCGCCAAATAAGCGGTTTTGTTAGGCGTTAACCAATATTGGCCGTCATCGACTGCTGTGAACGCTCCCGGCTGAAACACGACATCGCGGATATTGTCCGGGAATTGGGCGGATTGAATCCGGTTCATGACTACAGCCCCAACGGCAACTTGTCCTTTATAAGGTTCTCCGCGGGCCTCGCTATTAATAATTTTGGCCATAACGTCCAGTTCGCTTCGGTTCAGCGAATACTTTTTTAAGGCTTTCCAGGTATTTGGGCCAACGACGCCGTCTGGCGCCAAGCCGTAATCTTTTTGGAATTTACGAACCGCCGTTAAGGTTTGGGTTCCGAACTGTCCATCTAACGCCGTTTGATAATATCCTAATGTTTTTAAACGGAACTGTAAGTCCCACACATCCCCGTTTGACGTCCCTTTGGTTAATACCGCAGGCTTCGTTGCCGCCTGGGCGTGCCCTTCATGAAATGTGCCGGCACTTATGAGCAGTACCGCGACAAGAAAGGCGAATGCTCTCATTCGCATCATGGATGATCCTCCCCTTTCCTTCACCCATTATAAATTAATAAAATTTGTGTTCAATACATAAATGATGGAAATCAGTCATCCGGCCTTGCTGCTGCTGATGTTTCGCAACCTCGTTACCGTAATCGGAAAGCGTAACAAAAGCGGATCGTTCATCATACTTGTAATGTATTCGGAGCAGTTCCTGCAAGGCTGCGGAAGGAGGAATCTCGGTGGGCGCTGTTGTGGCAATTGTAGGAGAAGGGCTGCTGGCGGACTTCGTGTGCGAAGCCTTGTCCGGCCCGCACCAAGTCTTTCGTCAGACGGATTTCAAGGCAATTGTACCGGAAGCGGCGGAATTGGTGCTGGTGCTGCAGGATGATTGGAACGCTTCCGTCAATCAGGAAGCGGAAGCGGCACTGCAGCCCAGCGGCAAGATTTGGCTTAGCGGCTTCGCTTCATCGGACGAGGGCGTAGTCGGACCACTGGTTCGACCGGGTACGCCGGGATGCTCCCAGTGTGCGGACATGCGCCGGCAAATGGCGGGACGCGGTCAGGAGATGTCGGAGCTGCAGATGATGCTGCTGGTGAACGGGGGAATGCCGCGTCATCGGCGGGCGTCCCGAACAGCGCTTTGGCAGCTGAGCCGCCTGCTTGCAGCGGAGGCCCGGAGGGTGCTGCAGGGCGGCCGGGCCCGCTCGGAAGGACGGGTCTATCTCATGAACATGAACACGCTGGAGAGCTCGCTTCACTTCTTTCTGCCCGACCCGTTGTGTCCGGTTTGTGGGCGGATACCCGACGATACACCGGCGGCATCCCGAATTTCGCTGCAGCCTAATCCTAAGATCAGCGCCTCCAGTTATCGCTGCCGTCCGCTGGACGACCTGAAGAAAGTTCTCGTTAAAGACTATCTGGATGACCGGACCGGTCTTCTGAAAGGGAAGAGGATTGATCTCGTGTCGCCGTTTGCCGATGTTTGCGTGAGCTTGCCGTTGTTCGCGCAAGATGAGATAACGGCCGGCCGAACGCATTCGTATGTGGAGAGCGAGCTGACTGCTATATTAGAGGGCTTGGAACGAAACTGCGGGATGGCTCCCCGCGGCAAGCGGACCGTGATGAATGACAGCTACCGCCATGTGGCGGAGCAAGCGCTCAATCCGGTCACGGTAGGGGTATATACGAAGGAACAGTATGCGCAGCCCGATTTTCCGTTCCAGCCGTTTGATCCGGACCGGCCCATCGATTGGGTTTGGGGCTATTCGTTCCTGCGGGAACGTCCGATTCTGGTTCCGGAGCTGCTTGCCTATTACAGCGTAGGTTTTGGGGAAGGGTTTGTGAACGAAGCATCCAGCGGTTGCGCGCTGGGTGGAAGTTTGGAAGAGGCCGTGTTATACGGCATATTGGAAGTGGTGGAACGCGACTCGTTTCTGATGACCTGGTACGCGCAGCTGCCTGTACCGCGCCTGGATCCTTATTCAGCGGGCGATCGGCAATTGCGGCTGATGGTCGACCGTCTGCAGGCGGTGACCGGGTATAAGCTGCATTTGTTTAACACAACGATGGAGAATGGAATTCCGAGCGTAGTGGCCATCGCCAAAAACAGCAAACCGGCGGGAGTGAATCTCATCTGCGCGGCCGGGGCTCATTTGGACCCGGTAAGAGCCGCGAAGAGTGCGATTCATGAGCTGGCCGGCATCCTGCCGATGCTAGGCGAGAAATTGGAGACAAACCGGGAAGATTATGTACCTATGCTGCACGATGCGTCCCTGGTGCGCCAGATGGAAGACCATTCCATGCTGTACAGCTTGCCTGAAGCCGAGGAGCGCCTGCATTTTTTACTGGATGGCAGCCGCCCTCTGCGCACGTTTGATGAGGAGTTCAAGCTGAAAGACAGGCGTGCGGATTTGACCGATGATCTGAAGGACGTCATTCAGACGTTCGGCCGGTTGAACCTCGAGGTGATTGTCATCGACCAGTCCACGCCGGAAACGTTACGAAACGGATTATATTGTGTCAAGGTGCTGATTCCGGGGATGCTGCCGATGACGTTCGGGCATCACCTGACCCGCTTGGCGGGACTGGAAAGAGTACTGACCGTACCGGCAGAGCTGGGGTTTAGGAAGCAGCGTTTGGCTATCGATCAGCTGAACCCGCATCCGCACCCGTTTCCCTAACCTGAAAGGCATGGCAGGTGAAGAAAGGACCTTGCCGTCAACAAGATCCTTTCTTCGGATCGATTATAAGAGCCAGCCGCGAAGAACAATAACAAGCAGAATGAACAGAACAAGGATGACGCCCGTGCTAGTGAACCCTCCGCAAGAACCGCCGCCTAAAAATCCCCTAGATAACGCCTCCTTTCCTTAGGAAGTGGTTGGCGGGAGGCGTGCTCTTTTCTTGGACTCCGTGTAAAATGTGTCCGGGAAATCTTGATCCCGGCTTTGATTCGTTGGCGGCAAAGGGGCGGCCGCATATGCAAATACTCCCATTATTGCGTAAGATAGTACATCACAATAAGAGAGGGAGGAACGGCATGTTCGTATATGCGGCATTAGGCGATTCCATTACGTTTGGTCAAAATGCAAGTTCCGTCGAGCGAATGTATCCCAGCCTGATCATTTCCATGCTGCGTTCCAAAGGCATACAAGCCAAACGAATCGTGCTCGCTCGTCCGGGATGGACAAGCGCTGATCTGGTAGATGCATTGGATACGGATCCTTATCCGTTTCGTTTCGTCGATACGGTGACGGTATGGATCGGCGGGGTTGATCTCATTAGCGGCGGCTTGCAAATGCTTCAAGGCTCCGGCAAGTCTGGTTTGGAAGCGATGATTCGCCAATATGAAAGAAGACTCGGTGCCATACTCCGCCACATCCGCACGGCCGGATCGTGCGACGTGGTCTGCTGCACCCAGTATAACCCGTTTCCGAACAGTCCGATCGCCGTGACCGGCATAAACTTGCTGAATCAGGTCATCAGCGGAACGGCTGCCCGAACCGGCTGCTGCGTTGCCCGTGTGGATCAATGGTTCTCCGGTAACGAGCCGCATTTGATTGACGGCTACCGGAGCGGCAGCGTCGAGGAGGTTCCCCGCGGAATCACAGCGGTGCATCCGAACGATAACGGGCACAGCGTCATCGCGGCAGGCCTTTTACCCATCGTTTATTCGGGCCGGAAGCGTTAAAAGCCGAAGAACCAGGGGGATTTATATGGCCCGGGGCAACTCCGATGCGCCACCCGGCAAACGACCGGCTCAGCGCGTGTAAAATGGCTGTCGCCGGCCTCCTAACCGCTGTATTTTTTCCTGTAATGGCTTAAGGCCAGAAGCGGCCAAATGTACCGATAGCTGTGGTAATGCATATAAAATGCACCCGGAAGGCCCGCCCCGGTAGGATAAGCGGCGGCCCAACCGTCCTCGCTCAATAGGGCGAGGAGCCTTTGCATGCCTTTCTCCACTTCGGGAACCGGCTTCGGATGAAAGGCGATCAGGGCGTCCAGCGCCCATGCGGTTTGCGACGGCGTACTGGCCCCGAGCGGCACATACCGCATAAGCCGATCGCTTCTGCAGGATTCTCCCCAGCCGCCGTCGGGATTCTGGATGCTGCTTAGCCAGCTGACGCCTCTTTGCACAGCGGGATGGCCCGTGTCTACCCCCGCCGAGATCATTCCCGTCATCGCGGCCCATGTGCCATATATATAGCAAATCCCCCAACGTCCGTACCACGAGCCGTCCTCTTCCTGATGATCGATCAGCCAATCCGTTCCGCGGCGAACGAAAGGGTGCTTTAGGCCGAGCCCTGCCGTATTCCCCAAAAATTCCAAGGTTCGTCCCGTCAAATCGGCTGACGAAGGGTCGATAGCCGCCGCTTGGGCTCCGTCGATCGGCAGCCAAGCGAGCAGCTTGTTATCCGTGTCTCGTTCGAATGCGGGCCATCCTCCATCGCGATTTTGCATCGACAACAGCCAATTCAGTCCGCGGTTCCATGCATCCCGGCTGGGGGGATCGCTCTGCACCAACCGCTTGATCGCTCTTAACGCTGCTGTCGTATCGTCCACATCGGGATTGATCGTATTGGAGTCCGAAAACCCCCAACCACCCGGTACGGGATTCCGGTTATGCAGGCTCCAATCGCCCAAAGTCCGCTGTTGCTTGGAAACGATATAAGAGGCGGCGCTCCGGATCGCCTTGCTTTCGGGGGCAACCCCGGCTTCCTGCAGCGCGTGGGACAGTAATGCGGTATCCCAGACGGCCGATGGCGAGTTTTGCAGAAACATCTTCCCGTCCGAGCTGCAGACCATGGCCGTTAAGCCCCGAACCGCACGGGTAATGACCGGATGCTGCTTGTCATAGCCGAGCGCGAGCAGTGCGAAGATCATCAGAAATGTGCAGCTTGCATAGCTGTAGAGCGTTCCGTCCGGCTCGATCCTCTCCAGCATGTATTGCTCCGCCCGTTTGGCAGCGGCCATATGCAGCTTGCCAGGGATGCCGACGAGCTTCCCCAGGCCCGCCCTGATTTCATCAAGCAAGGCTTGAAAGCCGTCTGCGGGCTGTCGTTGACCGGCCGGGCCCGACGGGTCCAGGCTGCCTGACCGGGCGGCCGACAAGTCGGACAAGTCGGACAAGTCGGACAAATCGGGGGAGGCTTGCGTTTTCATAGCGAATCGGCGATCGGCCATGAGAAGAATGGGAGCAAGATGCACTCTCGCATAAGCGGAAAAATCGAAAAAGTTAAGCGGGAAAGACGGAGGGAGCAGCAAAAATTCAAGAGGAATGAAGAGTGAAGCCGGCCATGGATATTGACCGGTGGCCGCGAGCAGCACGATGGTCAGCAGGCTGTCGATGCTGCGGACCCCGCCTTTTGACAAGATGTACTGCTTGGCTTTCCTCATCGACTCGTCCGATGTGGCACTGTATCCCGAATACAAAAGCGCATAGTAAGCTTCCACCGTGGCGGACAAGTTCCCTTCCTCTTCATCGTGAAACAATTTCCAGGAACCGTCGGCTTGCTGGGCAGCTGCAATCCGGTCGTGCAGCTGCCGGATCAGGCTTTCGTCGGGCTCCTGCAAGGTTCGCAGGACAACGATCATATAGGCATCTGTTACCGTTCCGTTCTCAAAGCAAAAGCGCCATGACCCGTCTTCCTTCTGCAGCCGCAAAAGCTCTTCCGTCAGGCGCTGGATTTCCGAGTTTGTCTCGCTCATCGTATCCATCCGAGCATCCACCCTCCCTTGTCCCCTCGTTCCCCTTGAACCAATCGCGCCAATCAGCATCGCATACGTTCGCAGTTGATCGTCTTCTCCATTATATGAAAGGTGATGCGGATAACATGCGATTCCGATTTTCTTCGTCGTTTCCGGTAGAAACTGGTAGGCTGGTGTTTACACTAGCTTTACAAGAGGTTAAATAATCAGAAAGTCGATTCATCCAAGAGGGGGGGGATCCGGTTGATCAGTTTTCATCAGGTTCAGAAGCATTACGGCAGCTTTCACGTCTTAAAGGATATTAATCTGCGCGTCAACCTAGGGGAAGTCGTGGTCGTCATCGGTCCCTCGGGCTCCGGCAAAAGCACATTGGTTCGATGCATCAACCAGTTGGAGAAGATTACGAGCGGCGACCTGATTGTCGATAACGTGAAAGTGAACGGCAGGGGCACCGACTTGAACAAGCTGCGCCGGGAGATCGGCATGGTGTTTCAACACTTTAATTTGTACCCGCACAAAACGGTTCTGCAGAACATTACGCTGGCACCCGTCAAGGTGCTTGGGGTATCGGAGACCGAAGCGAAAGAAACGGCGATGTTCTATCTGCAGAAGGTCGGCATCGCCGAGAAGGCCGGCAGTTATCCGGCGCAGCTGTCGGGCGGCCAGCAGCAGCGGGTGGCGATCGCCCGGGGACTGGCGATGAAGCCGAAGATCATGCTGTTCGACGAGCCCACCTCGGCACTCGATCCCGAGACGATCGGAGAAGTGCTCGATATTATGAAGACGCTGGCCAAGGAAGGGATGACCATGGTTGTCGTGACGCATGAAATGGGCTTTGCCCGCGAAGTGGCCGACCGCATCGTCTTCATGGATCAAGGGCGAATTTTGGAGGAAGCGCATCCGCGCGATTTCTTCTCCCAACCTCGGGAAGAACGGGCGCGTTTATTTCTTAGCCGTATCCTCAATCACTAATTTCATGAGAAAAGGGTGGATGAACGATGAAAAAAACGTGGAAAAGCATGGTAGGTCTCAGTTTGGCTGTTGTCTTAAGCGCGACGGCATTAGCCGCATGTACGCGGGTGGAGCCGGCGCCAAGCGCGAAACCGGAAGACAAAGCGCAGGTTACGCCTGCGGCAGGCACGCTCGCTGAAATGAAGAAGCGCGACAAATTCGTCGTCGGGGTCAAGTACGATCTGAACTTGTTCGGGCTGAAGGATCCGGGCACCGGCAAGGTCGAAGGCTTCGATATCGACATCGCCAAGGCGATCGCGAAGAAGGTGCTCGGCGACGAGAACAAAATCGAGCTGAAGGAAGTAACGTCCAAGACGCGGATTCCGATGCTGCGCAACGGCGAGATCGATGCGATCATCGCGACGATGACGGTTACGGAAGAACGCAAGCAAGAGGTCGACTTCTCCGACATTTACTTCATGGCCGGCCAGTCGTTCCTCGTGAAGAAGGACAGCCCGATCAACGGAATCGCCGATATCAAGAAAGGCACGAAGGTTGTGACGGCTAAAGGCTCGACATCCGCTGTGAATGTTCGCGCCAAGGCGCCTGACGCCACGGTGCTTGAGTTCGAAAACTATGCGGAAGCGTTCACGGCGCTCAAGGCCGGGCAAGGCGACGCGCTGACGACCGATAACGCGCTGCTCTACGGGATGGCCAAGCAAGATCCGAACTACCGTGTCACGGAAGGCGCATTTACCGAAGAACCGTATGGCATTGCAATCAAGAAAGGCGATCAGGAGTTCGTCACGCTCGTCAACGATACGTTGAAAGAGCTGAAGAATAACGGCGAATACGACAAGATCTATGAGAAATGGATCGGATCGAAGCCTGCGAAATAATGTAAAGATGTGATGCAGAAGGAGAAGGGAGCTTGACGAATGCTTGATCTTACCGTGCTGACAGAGCATTGGGGGATGTACGCGGAAGGGTTCGGCAACACGGTCAAGGCAAGCGTCCTGGCGCTGATCGGCAGCTTCGTTCTCGGAACGGTGTTCGCCGTATTCCGCATAGCGCCTTACCGTGTGTTGAATTGGGCGGGTACCGCTTATGTGGAATTTGTTCGAAACATCCCGCTCATTCTCGTCGTATTCGTATTCTTCGTCGGCTTGCCCGCCGTAGGCGTCCGGCTTGATTCGTTCACAGCCGGAACGCTCGGGCTTACCGTATACACGGCGGCCTTCATCGCCGAGACGGTTCGCGCGGGGATTCTCTCCGTGTCCAAAGGCCAGATGGAAGCGGCCCGATCGTCGGGCCTGACGTACATCCAAGCGATGCTTCATGTCATTTTGCCGCAGGCCATCAAAATCGTGATTCCTCCGATCGGCAACCAGTTTATTAACCTGGTGAAGAACTCCTCGATTCTCGGCGTCATCGCCGGTCTCGACTTGATGTACTTCGGCGATCTTATCTCTACAAGGACGTTCATTACGTTTGACGTCTACATCATTGTCGGCTTATTCTATCTCGTTCTAACCGTTCCGCTCAGCCTGATGGTCGGGTACCTGGAGCGGCGTTTAGAGACGAACCGCTAAGGGGGGAGATCCATGGATTTTACAGGAGCGTACTCTCCCGAGCATCTGTCGTTCTTGCTCCAAGGATTTGGGGTCACGCTGGAAGTAGCCTTCTACTCGATCGTGCTTAGTTTTATCGTCGGGACCGTGCTCGGCGTTGTGCGTTACGCCAAAATTCCCGTCCTCTCGCAGGCGGTGGTATTGGCTGTGGAAACCGTACGGAACCTGCCGCTGCTGTTGATCATCTTCTTCACGTACTTCGCATTGCCGGAAATCGGCTTTAAGCTGGATAAGATGTTCGCCGCCGTGCTGGCCCTCGTTATTTTCGAGTCGGCGATGATCTCCGAGATCGTGCGAAGCGGGCTGAAGTCGGTCGAGAAGGGGCAGATCGAAGCGGCCCGGTCGTCGGGGCTGAACAATGTCCAGACGCTGTGGCATATCGTACTGCCGCAAGCGCTGCGGCGCATGGTGCCGCCGATCGTCAGCCAGTTCATCTCCTTGCTCAAGGACACCTCGCTGGCGGTCGTCATTGCCCTGCCGGAACTGATGAACCATGCGCAAATCATTAACGGCCGCAATGTAAACTATGTGATTCCGATCTTTGTATGCGTAGCGGTCATGTATTTTGCCGTTAACTATGCTTTGTCGGTGCTGTCCAGGCGGCTCGAGCGACGCGTTTCCTAAATTTCATTGGTGTTAAAGATCGCCATTTCTTAGTAATATAGGAATGGGGGTCTTATTTTTTATCGAAAAGAGGGAGCATGTGCGCGAGCGACTTGCCATCTTAACCATCATTATGTTCGCGACGGCGTTCTTCGGGGAAATGAAAGTAAATCCGTTCGGAGGCTCGTTCCGGTTCTCGTTAGGCATCGCCGCCTTCTTCTTCGGCTTACTGTGGTTTCGTTCCGTTCCCGTTATCCCCACCGGCTTGCTGACCGGCGCGTTCATCTTGTGCTTTCGTCTCAGTTTCGATCAATTTTTTTACGGTATCGCCTATACGGACAGTTTACAAGCCCACTTGCCGTCGGCCGTTTATTACGTCAGTTTTACGCTGTTGATCCATATGAGCCGGGCGCGACGGCACCTGGAATTTCCGTTTCGGGTCGGGTTAATCGGCACGGCGGTCGATTTTACTTCCAACATGGTCGAACTGCTGGTCCGCTACTCGCTGGGCGATCATATCTCGCCGACCTGGCAAAGCATCTCGCTTCTGCTGCTCTTCGCGTCCCTGCGCAGCATGTTCGTTGTAGGGCTGTATAACAATTTCTCCATTCGCCAATTGCGCGCCGTAGGCAAGGTTCGTCAGCAGGAATTGGAACGGCTTCGGATGATTAATACGAATCTCTATGAAGAAACCTTTTATTTGCGCAAATCGATGGCCCACCTCGAGGAAATTACGCGTAAAAGCTATCAGTTGTATAAGCGGTTGTGCGAGACGGATCATCAGGACGCTTCTACAGCCCTGCACGTTACGGAAAATGTGCATGAAGTCAAGAAAGACTCGCAGCGGATCTTGGCAGGCTTATCCAAGCTGATGCATCAAGAGGAGCTGGCTTCCCGAATCACCGTCATGGAACTGTGCGGCCTGGTCATTCGCACGAATCGGAAGTATGCGGAAATGTTAGGCAAGCCGATCGCTTTTCATGAATCGTGCGGTATTCCATTGGTCACGTCGCAAATTTACGCGCTGCTGTCGGTATTGAACAATCTGGTCGCCAACGCCGTGGAGGCTATCGGGCATGCGGGCCGGATCGAGCTTGCGGTTCATGTGGACGGGCGGGATCTCGTATTTCTCGTTGCCGATACCGGTCCCGGCATCCCGCAGGAGGAGCAGGAATGGGTGTTTCAATCCGGATACACGACGAAATACGATACGGAAGGGAATGCCTCGACGGGAATCGGGCTGACGCATGCGCTCGGGATTGTACATAGCTTGAACGGAACGCTAAGGCTGCTCCCGAGCTCCAGAGGGACGCGTTTCGAGGTAAGGATTCCTATCGATCAATTGCTCAGTAAGGAGGTGGTCGCATGCTCCGTTTCTACCTGATTGAAGACGATGCGGTCGTACGAAGAATGCTCGAGCGCATCATAAACGAAAGCGGGCTGGGAGAGATTGCGGGTCAGGCGGAGGATGGTCTTCACGTTTCGGCGGATCAGCTATACGGGATAGATGTCGTCCTGATCGATCTGCTGCTCCCAGGACTGGACGGCATTCGAACGATCCGGAAATTGCAGTCGGGGGGATTTGCCGGCCGGTTTATTATGATTTCCCAGGTGGAAAACAAAGAAATGATCGGGGAGGCTTACCAGCAGGGCATCGATACGTTCATCCAGAAGCCGATCAACCGCCTGGAAGTGCTGTCGGTCTTGAAGCGGGTGGCCAATCATATTACGCTCGCGGTATCGCTCCATTCGATACGCAAGTCGCTGCAGCTGCTGGATGAGAAGGGCAAAGAACAGACGGAGCCCGGAGGCGGCAGAAGCGAATCGGGCCTCGGCTACGGCACCTACGAGCAAAACAAGCTTGAGCAGAAGGTTCGTCAGATGCTGCTGCAGCTCGGCATCGCCGGGGAAGCCGGGGCCCCGGACCTGCTGCTGATGATGCAGTGGCTGCATCAGGACGAACGGGGGGAGGAGCTGCTGTTCGAGCTGCAGCTCAAGGAAATTTACATCCAGGTGCTGCACAAACTGCACGGTCACAAGGAAGACGACCCGGTCGTGCAGCGCGAGGTGCGCGCGATGGAGCAGCGAATTCGCCGCATGGTGCTGCAAGCCTTCACGCATCTGTCGTCGATGGGGCTGGCGGATTATGCGAATCCGACCTTCGAGCATTTTGCGCCTCGGCTGTTCGATTTCCAGGAGATCCGCTTACGCATGCATGAGCTGGAAGCCGATGTGAAATCAACGAAATGCCGGATCAACGTCAGAAAGTTTTTGTCGGTTTTCTACATGGAGGCGCTCGGATAAAGCAAGTCGAAACGAACAGCAATTCTACACAAGCCGGACGTAAAAGCTTCACGCGAAGACAGGTTGAGTATGTTATAGGTGATTAATAGCAAAGCCACACCCGTATACGCTGCGTATACGGTTTTTTTCAGTTGAACAAGAGGCCGAACCTCGCTCCAGAGAAGTAATGCGGTCAATAGCACATACCCCGTGAGCAGCAGCGGGAAAAAACTTCAGA
>NZ_VIDW01000090.1:0-5092 GCF_006519665.1 Paenibacillus sp. tmac-D7
CGGAATTGTCTGCATAACGCTCACTTTTGAGCCAGGCTTGACATGGAGCCTCTGCGGGCATGATTCCTTGCGATCGGGCGATACCTCCTAAACTCGTATCGCCATGGCTATTGAGCCTATCATGCCCGCCCCTCCATGTAAAGCCTTCCTGAGTTACTTTGATTTTGGTAAAACCCATTTACACAAAAAAAATTACACTCCCCAAAAAATATCCAGAAGCAGATTCGCTCCGCTTCTGGATACCAATAGATTTTTATCTCCGCTTCTTTCCTATCGTCTTTCTTGACGCAGTATGTGTTGCATTGTAAAAGATATTGTAACTCTTTTGCTCACCAATATATCGAATAGCTACATCAAACAATTCGAAGAATGACTCGATTAGCTTTACGATTGCATCAATCACCTTACGCATGTACAGCTTCTTACATGTTCCTCTGTATATGAAACCCTCAATTGCTTCTACATCTGAATAGATGACCACTCTTACTGGATTCCATTGCTTGTACTTTTCCAAAATAATCGGTAACATCTCCAAAGCAAATAGTTATCCGCTCAATGAAAATTTCTAAAAGATTTGACATATTTGCTCCTCCCAAAAAACTAGCTGAATATCATTATCTCAATAAAACTCCGATTCAATTAACTCTTCCACTGGCAAACTAAAATCGGCAATTTAATTCGGTACATTTATACAAGGTGAAGACGATTAGATTCTTAACAAATTCTGCTCAAACCAAGACTTACATTCGGATATTTGTCTGATTGTGTTGCTTTGATGGAAACACTCTTTGGTTTTCTCAGTTCCGTATAGTTCAACAATAAGACTAATATTTAAATTCATTTTCAAAGCGTTGTAAAAATAAACTGAGTGTATAAACTCATGTGACTCTACTCTTGCATTAATTTTTTCAATCCATCTAAGTGCTAGAACTTCGCTGTAACAGGCATTTACTCTATTGGTAAAATCGAAAACACTCATTTTATGCTTCTCGGCAATATAATGAACGACTGCATTCCACTTTTCATTTGATATTTCATGTCGTTTACCATAACGTTCGAACCATTGAAAGGGATTCATTACATGTTTTGAAGAATTTATGGAACGATGTAACGGGACTATATTGGCATATGTATTGCCACCAATACCGTATTTTCTCACGATAGACCCCCAACTTATTGGGATGAAGTGATCTTTAACAACATTATGGTATTTTCCAGTCAATGGACATTCATTATAAAAATGGTCGAAGACTAACTCTATCTGCCACGTTCGTAATGTATTTGGCACTTCTTTCAATAACTGTTTCCTCTTTGCTTGTGCAATTGCTGATTTACTGTACTTTTTCGTCATGCTCTTCACCCAACCTCATGTATAGAGTTGAATCTGTTTTGAATGATAGCATGAATAAAAATTACTGGGAAGAACTTCCAAAGAAAGTACTTTTTAAATTCTTCGGCTTGCAAAGGATGTTCTTGGCACATACGATAAAGTGAAATGAATTATGAAAAATAAAAGTCACCCTCAGCATATGTATCTGCTTTGGTGACTCAATGGCTTACTATCCGACTGTTCTTTGGAATTGTTTGATTGTATTTAACAAAACATTTTTTCAATCTTTCGATGTACTAATTCGGAATGACAAGAAATATCCACCGAATGTATCGTGGCTGTGATCTCTTCAACGGTAAGAATGTGTAGATCGAATGCGCCGCGCTTTTGCACCAACATCAGAATAGCTGAAATTGCTTCTTGGTATGTCCCAATCTTATTGAGCAGATCATCTCATCGCGGATAAGCAGTTCGTACTTCTGAAAATTCCTCAGTCATACGCCCTCCTGCTCATAGAACTTTAACAAAACATCTCCCTCCGCTCTCAGACGCTCAATTTCGGCTCGTATGGCTTCTCTACGCTCTAGTGGGGAATTTGCCTTAGAATGCTCTACGACAAGCTTACAATGCCTCTGAGCGATTTGTAGCAAGCGTTGGGTGGTGGCATCGTCAAGAACAATGTGTATCCTTGTCATTTCAGCCCCTCCATTGAACCTTGCTTTATCTTCACTCCGTTTAGTGGGCTATGCAGTCGACCAATCTGTAATATATCCTCCTGCTCTAATCCCCTTAAATACTTGGAAGTAATTTGAGTATCAAAATGCCCCATTAATCTGCTCAAACTGTAAATGTCAATTCCGTTCCTTAACTGCTTCTGGGCAAAATAGTGCCTGCAATCATGAGGCGAGCATCTAACTTCCTTTCTCACACCTGCATTACGACAATGTTCTTTTAGAATCTTGTTGATACGGGAACGATCTAACTTAACAGCCGATTGGTCTAGGAAGTAGTAATCTGCAATTTCATCTGATAGCCTTTTTTTGAATCTTTCCTGCTTTAACACTTCATACTTTCTCATGTATTTCCGCATGATGTTGCTAATGTAGACTAGACGCTGTTTAGAGCCTTTACCGTGAATCAGAATATGCCGCCGTGCTATATCATCATTCTTGATGTTGCATAGCTCAGAAACCCTTATACCTGTGTCAAAGAGCATTATCAGAATAAGCTTATCGCGCACATTGGAATACGTCTCTTCTTTGAGATCATTGATGACCCGAGAAACCTCATCATCATTGAACGTGACAATAACCGTCTTATCTTCTTTGAGATTCTTAATCCTCCGCATGGGGTTGCTCTGCTCATCAATAAACTCTTCGCTCACCAAGTATTGAAAAAAGACCTTTAACGTTGCTATGTTGTTATTAATCGTTCTGTTGACTTCTCTCCCGACACGCTGACGCTCCTGTATGTATTTCTTGATGTGAAGCTGTGTCACTTCCTCAACCTCTGAAATTCCTAACTCCTTGACCGTAAACCTTTCCCACCTGTACAGACGGAACAGACAAAGATCAACATACCTCTTTACCCTGCCCAAAATTTCTTGGTTTAGTTTGAAATCCTCAATCAACTCATGGATTTTGGTCATAAAAAATACTCCCTTCTATTTGCTAAATAACGCAGATAAAAGAAAGTAATTTTTTGCACTCTATTGTAGCAGGTGTAGACTCAGATTCAATATCGCCAACGCTCGAAACCCTTATGTATCAAGGCTTCCGAGCGTCTGACTACATTGATTCTGTCAAATTTATTCCCACTCGATCGTTGCCGGCGGCTTGGAGGTAATGTCGTACACGATCCGGTTGACGTTGTCAACTTCGTTGACGATACGGACCGAAATTTTCTCCAGCACATCCCATGGAATACGAGCCCAGTCGGCCGTCATGCCGTCAATGGAGGTTACTGCACGGATGCCGACCGTATACGAATACGTACGGGCGTCACCCATAACGCCGACGCTCTTCATGTTCGGCAGCGCCGTGAAATATTGCCAAATCTCGCGGTCGAGACCGGCTTTGGCGATTTCGTCGCGCAGAATCGCATCCGATTCGCGAACGATCGTCAGCTTCTCCTCCGTCACTTCGCCAAGCACGCGGATGGCCAGTCCCGGACCCGGGAACGGCTGACGCCACACGATGGCCGCCGGCAGTCCGCACTCTTCGCCGACCTTACGCACCTCGTCCTTGAACAGCGCTTTGAGCGGCTCCACCAGCTTGAACTTCATATCTTCCGGCAATCCGCCGACGTTGTGATGCGATTTGATCGTTTGTGCCGTAGCCGTACCGCTTTCCACGATATCCGTATACAGCGTGCCTTGCGCCAAGAACGCGAAGTCGTCGAATTTCCCCGACTCCTCTTCGAAGACGCGAATGAATTCCGTGCCGATGATTTTACGCTTCTGTTCCGGATCGTCGACGCCGGCCAATTTGCCCAGGAATCGCTCGCGGGCATCGATTTTGACGACTTTCATATCGAATTTGCCGACGAACGTATCCATCACGCTCTCCGCCTCGCCTTTGCGCAGCAAGCCGTGGTCGATAAACATACACGTCAGCTGATCGCCGATCGCTTTGTGAATCAGCATCGCCACCACGGACGAATCGACCCCGCCGCTCAGGGCGCACAGCACCTTCTGGTCCCCGACTTGTTCGCGGATTTCTTGAATCGTGTCCTCAATGAAGGTCGTCATGCTCCACGTTCCCTCGCACCCGCATACATGGTACAGGAAATTACGAATCATTTCGTTGCCGTAGACGGAATGGCGCACTTCCGGATGGAATTGAACGGCGAACATCTTCTTCTCCGGATGACTCATGGCCGCGATAGGCGCATGCTCGGTGCTCGCGTCGACGACGAAGCCTTCCGGGGTCTGCACGACAAGGTCGCTGTGACTCATCCATACGGTTTGCTTCTTATCGAGCCCGTGCACGAGTCCGCAAGCATCCGTGAAATCGACTTCGGCTTTGCCGTACTCGCGCTTCGAAGCGGGCTCCACCTTGCCCTCCAACTGATGGGCCATCATCTGCATCCCGTAACAAATGCCGAGAATCGGCACCCCGAGGTCATATACGGCCGGGTCGACCAGCGGAGAAGCTTCCCCGTACACGCTGGCGGGACCGCCTGAGAAGATGATGCCCCGAGGCTGCAGCGCTTTGATTTTGTCGGCCGGTGTATTGAACGGCAGCAGCTCGCTGTATACGCCCAAGTCGCGGATACGGCGTGCGATCAACTGGTTGTACTGCCCGCCAAAATCGAGCACCACAATAATTTCATTCGGCTTGTCCATGGTTTGTACGTTCCTCCTGCAATAAGCGTTCATTTTTCAATGACACCTATTATAAGCTTACACCGGATAAAGGGCAATGCTTTGTCTGACCGTTTTGTCGCATGATGGCGAAAAATGAAAAAAGCCCGTCCCTATGCAGCGGACGGACTCTTGCGGCGACTACGCTTTGCGGCTGCGCCGCAGCTGCAGCCAAGCGTCCCGCAGCGCCTGTCTGGAGACGGGGGCCGGCGACGACGCATAAGGATCGGCGTAGCGCTGCGCTTCGAGCAGCCGCGTGAAACGGACCAGCGCCTGCCGGTGAGCCTCGCTGAGGCAGGCGCGCGAAGCGGCGTATTCGCGCAGCGTTTGCGCAGGCGCCGCCGGGCCGTAGGTCCGCTGCAGCCGGCGCCAGAACCGTTCACCCAGGCGATGGGCGG
>NZ_VIDW01000091.1:0-4775 GCF_006519665.1 Paenibacillus sp. tmac-D7
TTTTTTAATAACTCTTCTTCTCTTTTGTTTTCGGCTTCATAGATAGGGCTGTCGGAAAAAAGTTCATCTGCATCTATCAATTCAAGTTTTGTTTGTTTGTAAATAGAGTTTGAGCAAAATGATGCTACTCTATAAATCTTCTCTTCCATTTTATCTTGCTCAGACAAAATAAAACCATTCTCGTTCTTACCAACAATCTCAGTTCCACATAAAGAAATAGTGATACCTTTAAAAAAACCGCTCTCATTAGCTTCCCATTTCACTTCACATCCGTCTAAATTATAAAACTTGGTTTCCGGGAAAGGTCTGGAAATCAGCGGATTTGCTTTAATTGTGTACGTTATCTTCATTATTCACCTCTGTTTGCTAAAATTGCATACCTTGGCTATCAATAACGGTGAACCGAGAGACGATATAATTTTGGTTATTGCCGTTCCTTCGCCAGTTGTATAAACGAGCTTAAATCCATCAGCCAGCTTTGCTGGCGAGGTTTATATGTGTCATGCAGACGCTTCGGCAACACCAGTTGCAAGTGATTCGCCTGCATCTCGTCTGTCTGATTTTCGCTGATGCCGGGTTCCAGTGTAAACAGGTGTTTATTATTAATCCGGTTTGCTTCAGCAAGTACCTGCCGCCATCTGTCCTTGCATGTAGACTTGACTCCCAGCATTGTTAGTCTTGACTCGGGGAATGTCATATCTCGATAATTGTTGATATGAGGGAACAAAAAGTCCGGCTTGGATTTGTTTTCTGTGACTGCCGTTCGAGAATATGTAAGGTTATGAGCCTTAAAGATTTCTTCCAGATGGTTCTCAAGAGCATATCCAACACGTGATTTCCTGCGATTGTGGACACTAAGCGAAAACTGGATAAAACCTTCAACATCAGTATTTCCATCATCATGGAAACCTGTTTCCAACCTTTTGGCAACGATATGATGTTCAAGACGCTTGAACAATTTTTCTTCTTGTTCAATCCACTTCAGCAAAGTCTGGTCCGGTTCTTCATAAGGTGAGACATCTCTGATTGTTCTTCTGGCCAGATCAGAGAAGACAGATGTACTTGGAAACCCTCCATCCAAGAACGGCACAAGTATAGCATCCAGATAATCGCTGTCATGTTCCTCAATAACAATGCCCATCTCTTCAAGAATATAACGGACAGCAAAATCAACTTCAGGGTCATGACCATCTTCAATTGCCTGAAAATTGAAGTTAAAGCCCACCTGATCCACACCAAACAACCACAGTAACTGGCTTTCCAGAGTACTCCCCGAAGGCACCAGTATCATATAAATTTCACCGTCTGGTCGCTTAGCGACAATCAGCATATCTGCTTCCCTCGCCTGATCCATAACATCATTGCTTTTAAAGTACAATCTGTATTCTGTACGGGTGGGGTGATTTTCCCGTGCATCGTACCATGTCAAATGGCCCTCACACGAGAACCCTTCATTCTCTCCGGCGAGCCAAAGAAACCGAGCTTCATGTGATATACGGTCATCACCAAACAAATTACGTAGAGGCTTGCTTCCGTTAAATTCATGCTGATTAGACACTGATGTATTAACCTCTACTGCACTGAGCCGCTTGATCGCCACCCCTTCAAAATACTGCGAAAGAAAGCCTCTCTGCATACGATAACATCCTCACAATGTTGGTTTGGTTAGCACTGCCCACCAATTTCAATAGATGTCATATCCGTCGTCTGTAACCATTGGGCACAAAGTTCTATTACTTCTTCGCTGTTAATACGGTATTTTCCTTTTAATGAGCATTCCCATACTATACCCATCCTCCAGCCCATTTCTTGAAGACGGGCCAAGTTCTCCTTATCAACTTCTATATTCCGATTAATCTTGGCATGCCAGAACTCTTCATTGGAGGATGGCCATTTAAACAGGTGACAGGAGTGACCATGCCAAAAGCATCCATGAGCAAAAATGACCGCCTTGTACCGGGGAAAAACCATGTCTGGCTTCCCCGGCAAGCTTCGGTCATGAAGTCGATATCTGAATCCCAGCTTGTGAAGTCCTTTTCTCAGAATCATTTCCGGCTTCGTATCCTTACTCTTGATCCCGGCCATCATCCGGCTTCTGGTTTCAGGTGAAACGATGTCAGACATATGCTGCAACCTTTTCAAAAAGCATTTGAACCTGATCTGCATCCTTGGTTGTTCTCATTGCTTTAAAGATGTACGGAAGCATATGTGAAGCCACAGCCTCAACAACAGGCACTGCAACAGAGTTCCCGAATTGCTTGTATGACTGTGTGTCCGAAACAGGGATTACAAATGGTTTGTGACCCGGTTTGTCAAATCCCATCAACCTTGCACATTCACGAGGAGTTAACCGCCGCGGATTCTTGCCTTCCTGTCTGATCAGTATTTCCGAACCGTCCTTGTAATAACGTGCAGACAGGGTGCGGGCGACGTCATCTGGACCAAATAATCCATATCCAAAGCCATTTCCTTTTGCCCTGTGCTTCTCCGCGTAGTTCTGAAGGTATTCCCATAGCCTGTCACTCAGCGTATACTTGTCAGCAACCCTGCCTTCAGGAGCTTCAGTATACGGAGATTCAGGTGCCTCAGATCCGTTTTCCTTATGCAAAATCGAACCGAGTTTTGGCCCCGATTGAGGTAGCTTCATGTTATTAAAAGCAAACCCAACATCATCCCGGAATCCCACAATAAAGATACGTTCCCGATGCTGGGGAACAAAATGTTTGGCATCGATCACCCGAAAGTCTACATGATATCCAAGTTCTTCTTTTAATGTAGTCATGATTACCTTGAAGGTATTACCCTTGTCATGGCTAACCAGATTCTTTACATTTTCAAGCAGAAATGCCTTGGGTCTGTGGCGTTCTATCATTTGTGCCACGTCAAAAAATAGCGTACCCTGTGTAGCATCATGAAACCCGTGAGGACGACCCAAAGACTTTTTCTTTGACACTCCGGCTATGGAGAAAGGTTGACACGGGAACCCTGCAACGAGCACGTCATATTGGGGCATGTTGTCCAGATCAACATCGCGAATATCACCATTTATCGGATGATCACAGTTGTAGTTGGCCTGATAGGTTTTTCTGCATGCCAAGTCCCACTCACTGGTAAATACGCACTTGCCACCGATTGATTCAAACGCCTTTCGCAAACCACCGATACCTGCAAACAGATCAATAAATCTGAAATTGAAGTCATTATCCGGCTGACGTCCTGAACGTACATTATAGATGCTTTTTAGTTCTCTAAGCAGATTTTCATCAGGCAGTGACTCACCCTTCTCCCAGCGATAAATAGTTCGTTCACTTTTTCCGAGTAATTCAGAAACTTCCTTTACTGAGAATCCTGTCTTTTCTCTTATGTAAGCAAATTCCGTATCCTTGAACGTTTTCATAATTTAATGGGCCTCCCTGTCAAAAATATTCCCAGGGGGAACGTTTTTGACATAAGAATATCATAAACGAACACATTTTCGCAAACTATATTTTGAACGCAGGTCTTAAGACCTTGTAACAGCAGGAAAATCGTGACTTTTCACCTTATTATGTATCAAAATTCTGGAATTTTTGGCCGATATAATACTAAAGTCATATTCTGAAAGGATGAAGTGTGATGGCTACTATCAGAAAAACACTAAGTAGAAATGATGTCAGCGAGACTGACGCTCATCAAGCAGGAATGTACGTACTGAAGGATTCAATCTCTTTCTTTCCAAGATTGGGAACCGGGACCTTGAATCCCCGCGTTACCCTTGTATTCGAAGACGAATCAGGGAGATCATGGACATTCGACTTTATTTATTACAACAATGCTTATTTTGGAGGTACACGGGATGAATACCGATTGACTCCTATGAATGACTATTTCAATCTGTATAATATCAAGGCAGGAGACACAATTATTCTGGAGAGAGCAACTGATGGCAAACTAAAAATCAGACATGAGAAAGTCTGATTTTCTTAAATAACTGGCCTTTTTCAAATACCGAAAGACAGCATAGCTCATGCAAGTTGTCTTTCGTTTTTTTGTTCCGTTTAGGTTACACATGATTGGGAGTCAAATCCAATATTAAGGTGGTTTTAGCCTCAGTCCCTTAAGTTTAGTTGTGATTTTTAGTGTTTAAGCCATCTGCGGTAATTCTTTGGTTTTGCAATGGGCTTTTCCATATTCTATATATTCCCGGATTGGATGAATTGTAACATAGAACAGCCACAGGTGAATCAGGAAGGTTTAAAACCACCCCTGCTTGAAGGCATACCAACAAAACCATATAAACCCTACCATCTGATACCCCAGCGACAACTTCCGTGCCTGCTATTGACTCAGGCTACGCACATGGAAGATCGTATTCGTGGAGCCCGAGGAAGTGGCTGCGGCCACAGTAGAAGCGGCAACGCGGCTGGAGGAATACTTTTTCGCCCATGCGCTAAAGGCGTTCGGTCAGGCTTCCGAAGGCGTACACGTCGGCGTACAACGGCAAACTGTATATGACGAACGTGGGAACGGTGTATGAGATGGGAACGAGCGGTAATATGATCACTTTTGTTGACGAGAAAGAACTGATTTACAAGGACGGTACACCGATCAAGAAAATGAATCAGATGAACTTTGACAACAACGGCAATGTCATTTTTTACGATGACGACAGCAAATCCATCCTTGGGCCGCTCAGGCTTATGACCGAAAAACTTATGCAATCCCGCTTGCGTGTGAGCACCGAGGAACAAGCCGAGAACCGGGCTTCCTCGTGGTTCAAGTCATAGGTTGCTACA
>NZ_VIDW01000092.1:0-4108 GCF_006519665.1 Paenibacillus sp. tmac-D7
TTTGGTCGGCTCAGATTGACGGGGGGCGGCTTGTCGATGGCTGCGATGCTCTTACGCTGGAACAGGCATTGGATGACGAGGTCGGTGAAGCGCAGGATGGGAATGGTGATGGCATTGGCGCGGGTGGCGATGCGCAGCAGCGCATAAGCGATCATGGCGGCGAAGATCTGCAATCGGATGGCGTTGTCGTTGTAGCCGAGGAACCTGCGGATCTTGAGGTGCTGCTTGATCCAGCGGAAGAGGAGCTCGATCTGCCAGCGGTCCTTGTAGAGCTGGCCGATCTCGACGGCGGAACGGTCGAGATCGTTGGTCAGCAGCGTGATCGTGTCGCCTTGGTCGCGCTTGAGGACCAGCCGGCGCAGCGGCACCGGCAGCTTGGAATCGCCCTTACTGGCAAGGCTGACTTCGCAGTCTTCCAGGATCAGGAAGCCATCGCCCTTGGGCGCTTCGAGCGTCCGGGTGGCGCGCACGGCCAGCACCATGGAGGTCTTGGGCCGGGTGACGAAGATGGCATCGGCTTTGGCGATCGCCGTCCACCAGCCATAATGGCAATAACCCTTGTCGAACACGTAGGTGGCACCGGCTTCGATGGCGATGGTGCGGCCGATCTGGGCGTCGTTGACATTGGCGTCGGTAATGTCGAGGACACGCGGGCAATCGGCCTTGGGATCGTAGACGATGTGCAGCTTCATGCCACGGATGCGGCCGTTCGATTTGGCCCAGTCGCAGAGCTTGCCGAGCGGGATGGGGGTTGAATCGATCAGCCGCAGCATCGCCGTGCCCTCGCGGCGCATTTTTCGGCCAAGCTGGCCGGTCAGCAGTGCAAATGTCTCGGCAAAGACGCCGGCCGGCCGCCGCTTGTTGGCATCCGATAGCGTCGAGCGCTGCAACCGGCCACAGCCGAGATGATAGTGATGGTGGGCATTGGCGTTCCAGCTTGCTTCGAGCGCCCGCAGGCTGCCGGCGGCACCGAACTGAGCATAGATCAGCGCCACCAGATGATCCCAGCTTTTGAAGCATTTGTCGTAAGAATCGCCGTCATGCCGATCGACAATCGCTTGGAATTGACGCCGATCGAGGCTTTCAATCAACTGCCCGAAAATGCTAGGCGTAAAGCGCATGCTCCGTTCCTTTTCTGAGTCTCGACAACCAGAAAATAGACGGAAAACCTCTGTCTTACGGGGCATGCGCCTGCGACATTTCGATTCACCCAGAATTTTCCCCGGACAGCCCTGCGTGGAAAGCGACGAGATCGCGCCTGCAGGTATTTTCGGAGGAGATGCACGCCTCTCGTCGGCGGAAACCGGAGCTGCCCTCATTGGACGCCTTGTCGACATCGGAGCGTCTTTCGTCCAGCACTTCGCATCGCAGAGACAAAGCCGCCCCAAGCCCTGAGCGTTAGCGGTCAATATAACGAAAAGAGGTCGTCAGCATTTCGCTGACGACCTCCAGACAAGGGCTGTCTCGGGAGGGATTAGCCCTCGTACATGTGGTAGACCTTCGCGATGATCTGCCACTTGCCGCCCATTTTGATGAGGGTGTGGAGATCGGTGTAGTCAGCGCCAATAGCGTCCTTTTCCATGTCAACGCGAACAACGGCGGTCGTCGGCGTGATGCCGAGGATATCGAGACGCACCTTGATTTCCGGAGCCGTGCCGTTTTCGTCGACGAATTCGTACAGGTTCTTAATCGGACCGCCCAGCAGCTTTCCATTGGTAAAGCCGTACATCACGGCGTCCTTGTTGAAAGCTTTGGCGACGTCGCCGGATTTGCCGACTCGCAGACCGTCAACGTAATGCTGAACAGTCGCGATGATCTCTTCGTAGTCCGACGTCGGGATGGTCTTGATATTCTTGGTCATAGAATTTCTCCGGTGGATTGACGGGTGTTTCCGCGAACGAAATCGCTCGCACGAAGCGAACCTCGCGCGCCCGGTCGTCCGTCTGTAATGGTCGTTACAGACGACAATCTGAACAATTTAGCGGTAGTAGTCAAGGCGAATTTGAGCTTGAGCGGCATGGGTCTGACGGGGTCGGAAGCCGCGGGGCAGTTTCTGAAAATGTACTCTTGACCATCTGTAGCAAAGACTACACAAAGCGTCTGTAGGGATCACTATTAATCAGTGACGGCTGGCTGGCCGTCACGCGCGCAGTGTTATCGGGAGGTTCAAAAATGCCATCGGTCGAATTCAACGACGTCATCGACGGCGACGCCGATCATGCATGGAACGTGCTTAAAAAATTCGGTGAGATTTCCAAGTGGCATTCCGACATCGCGGAGAGCCGGATCGACAACGAGGTGCCGGACGGCATGGTTGGGTGCGTTCGCAAACTCATCCTCGGCGACGGCGGCGTAATCGTAGAACGTCTGCTCGCCACTGACGATGTGAGACGCAGTCTGACGTATCGTTTCGAGGAGGCTCCCTTGCCGCTCGACAACTACACCCTCACGGTCGCGGTCACGGCGCTGACCCGAGCGCGCGGTTCCTTCATACGCTGGTCTGCAACGTTCGACCTCAGGGAACCCGATCCGGAGGGCAAGTACGAGAAGCTGATGCAGGGACTTATCATCGGCGGCAGCGATAGCCTGCAGGCCTACCTGCGCCAGTCACGCTGACATCATGGCGCTTGCGGGTCAAACTTCCGGAGCGGTACCAAGCGACGGCTGGCTGTCAGTAGGCTCGCACATCGCTCCGGTCGAGCTTGAAAAGGCCGTCCGATCGATAAATCACGGCCCTACCGTTCTCGTATCCGCACGCAGCGGAGGCGTTGACGATGTAATGGCCGCCGCCTGGGCGTGCCCCCTCGACTTTTCACCGCCGAAATTGACGGTGGTTCTGGATGCCAAGACGGCGACAAGGGAATTGATCGACAAGAGCGGTCAATTCGTCGTTCAGGTGCCGACGGCTCGCCAAGCAGCACTTACATTCACGCTTGGAAGCAATTCCCTGAAGACGACCCCGGACAAACTCGTCCGGTCCGGCGTGGAACTGCTTCGGATGGACGGTTTTGACTTGCCGTTCGTATCGGGTTGTTCCGCCTGGCTTGCTTGTAAGGTGATACCCGCCAAGGGTATTCAAGATTGGTTCGATCTCTTTATAGCGGAAATCGTCGGCGCGTGGGCCGATCGCCGGATATTTCGGGACGGGCACTGGCAGTTCGAAAACGCCGACCCGGAATGGCGAAGCCTCCACTATGTTGCCGGCGGTCACTTTTATGCGGTCGGCGACGCCTTGGACGTTTCGGTTTAGGGTGGCACCTCGCGCGGTGACGCGAGCATTGATTTCCCCGCGGAGTACGATCACAGCTCCGCACCTTCAGGCCCGGCTTTACCCCGAGCCTTTTTTTGAAAAACCACCAGCCGTGGAACGCTCTGGAGTTGTGAGATATAACGTGCTGCCTCAACGCCGCCGCAGCTTGACATTCTCCGAGGAGTTACTTCCTGAACATCGACTATTCCGAGTTCAACCGCATCGACCTCAATCTCCTTATTGCATTCGACGTCCTTCACGCCGAATACAACGTCACGCGCGCGGCCGAGCGCCTGGGCATCGGTCAATCTTCCATGAGCCATTCGCTGAATCGACTTCGTAAATTGTTCGGCGACGAGCTTTTTACACGTTGCCCGGATGGCGTCCGGCCGACCCCCAGAGCGTTGGCGCTCGCGCCCGCCATCAGAAGCGCACTTGGGATCATCCAGCAGAGCCTGTTGCACGATGGCGTATTCGATGCCTCGCGAGTTGACAGGACATTCATCCTGGGAATGCCGGACAGCATAGAGGTGCCGCTCCTGCCTCGCCTTCTTGCGTTGTTGGCCCAGGATGCGCCGAAGATTAAATACGCATCCGGGCGATCGACCGTTTCGACGTCCTCGACCAACTCGACCACGATCGCCTGCATTTAGGCATCGCGGGGTTGTTGACGGAGGGCGGAACGCAACACAAGCGTCGAAAACTCTACGCAACCGGGTATCTTTGCCTGTTTGACCCGGTCCACCTCAATATCGACACCCCGGTTACGCTCAAGGATTACGTCGGGGTTCCCCATGTCGTCGGATCGCCCCGGGGCGATGCCCATGGGGTCGTCGATGACGCGTTGTCCATAAAGGG
>NZ_VIDW01000093.1:0-3707 GCF_006519665.1 Paenibacillus sp. tmac-D7
CGGCGGATGGATGCTCGCATCTGCGGGTGCGGTACGCGGACGGCGGGCGACGGGCTATCTGCCGATTCGCGACGACGTGGTGAACGCCGGGGGCGAGTGGGTAGATGCTGAGGTCGTGTGCGACGGGAACGTGATTACGTCCCGAACGCCTGAAGATTTGCCGGCCTTCGCACGGGAGATCGTCAAGTATTTGGAACGGGCGTCCGTGAGCAGTGGTGTCTAAACAGGCGCATGCGACGTCGCACGTTGCAGCGATGGACGAGTATCGCTGACCCAACCGAGGCATTAGGCGGTGTTGCGAAAGAGGAAAACCACCATAACCCGTGAAGTGGATCGCAGGACAGCGCTCAGGATGGCTCGCGTGTTTGAGGCATACAGGGTCATGTCCTGGCGCTGGCCATGTCCGCCACCTGCGCTTGGCCTCAGAGATGCCGCCAACGCTGACACCGTCGGGCCTCAGCCATTACATCCAGAAAACACCGCTGGCTGGGCTCGCATAACATCAGAGAGGGTGACTGAGTTCATGTACACCGTGACCATCTTGAACAACGGGGAGTGGGTCGCGCCGGGGACCGTGATCTACCTGCACGCCTTCGGTCGACACGATCCGGTCAAGATAGTGCAAAACTTTTATCTCGTCCAAGGTAGAGGGCACACGATTCTCATCGATACCGGCATAGACAACTTAGAAGGATACTTGACCGAAGAGCAAGTGGGGCGCTTCGGTCCCGCTCCTAGCCGTACGACGGAAGCGCTACTGCGAGAAGCTGGCGTGGCGCCTGAGGACGTGGATACGCTGATCCTGACGCATTTACATTTTGACCACTACATAAACGCTCGCCTCTTCCCGAATGCCCGCATAATCGTCAACCGTCGCGAGTGGCTCTATGTTCTTATGCCCGAGAGCAAGCGCTACGCTCCCCGGGTTGGCTTCCCGCGCGAGGTGTTCGGCTGGCTGTCGAACGAGGCGTGGGAGCGCCTTGAGCTAGTAGACGGCGAAGTTGAGGTACTACCGGGCATCCGTGTCATCTGGACCGGCGGTCACAGCCCCGGCCACCAGATGGTGACCGTCGAGACCGCGCAGGGGACCGTCATGATCCCCGGCGACGAGATCTACATGTACGAGAACCTCGAAGCCGACATTCCCATAGGCTACTACTACAACTTCGAGAACGTGGTCGCCGCTATGGATCTGATACGCGGGATGGACGTCATCGTGCTGCCGGCCCACGATCCTAAGGTACACGAGCGCTACCCGTCCTCGCAGATCGGGTAAAGAAAAGGAATCAGGAATTATGTTAAACGAAAGGATTGAAATTCATGTCAATACTGAAAAAAGCTATTTTGCCACAAGAATTAGTTAGCAAATTGTTTAATTATGCTATGAGCAAAGCAAAAGAGCTGGATATAAAAATAAGCATTGCTATTCTCGATGACGGTGGGAATTTAGCCGGATTTATTAAAATGGATGGAGCAAGTCTTATTTCTAGTCAACTCGCCCAAAACAAAGCTTATACAGCCGTTGGTTTTGGACTCCCTACAGCTGATTGGTACCCAATAATTAAAGACACCCCATCATTATTACATGGACTTGTACATACTGACAGAATGACGATTTTTGGAGGGGGCTGTCCCATTTTTATTGAAGAGCAATTGGTAGGGGGGATTGGAGTCTCTGGTGGTACAGCAGATCAAGACGCCGAATGTGCACAAGCAGCACTCCATGCAATCGAAGAGCTTTAAGACGAGTTCACCATTCGTTCTTATTTAACTTTTGCTTTCTGTGCAACAAAAAAGAGTCTTGGCCTTATTCTCGTCAAAATAAGACCGAGACTCTTTTAAATGGCAATGCATGCCTTTCAATTCGAAACACACAGCTTCGTAAATTTTACAGGAATGGAGGATAATAAATGGTAGTAGACGATGACCGCGTGCTTATTTCGTTGACTGGAATCACCAAGGAATTTCCTGGTGTAAAGGCACTTGAAAACGTTTCACTTGATGTGCGAAAAGGGGAAGTGCTAGCACTGGTAGGAGAGAATGGTGCTGGTAAGTCTACTTTGATAAAGATTTTATCGGGCTTATATCGCAAGGATAGTGGGGAAATCCGAGTTCGGGGGGAATCTGTAGAAATACAAGATGCTAGACATGCTCAAGAACTTGGTATTAGTACAATATTTCAAGAGCCAACACTAGCTCCTCATTTAACTGCAGTTGAGAATGTATATCTCGGACGAGAAATGTATAACTCGTATCTTGGCGGTGCAGTGAACATCCTAAATGAAAAAGAAATGTACCAAGAAACGGAAAAACTTTACCGAAATTTCTTTTCTACAGTAGAGGATCTTAAACGACCCGTAATAGAACTTGGTGCTCTGAAAAATCGCGTAATCGAAATTACGAAAGCACTTTCTGTTAAGGCGTCTGTTGTAATTATGGATGAACCAACGGCTGCTCTTGCTGAACACGAACGTGAAGTTTTATTTGACTTCATTCGGGCTCTAAAGGAACAAGGAGTATCGATTATTTATGTATCCCATCATCTCAAAGAGTTGTTCTTACTCGCTGACCGTTTTCATGTCATGCGTGACGGGAAGCACATAGCAACAGTTAATGCCGATGAGACTGATGTTGACCAACTTGTTTCCATGATGGTAGGGCGTGAGATATCGAATTTCATTGCCAAGGAAACGGTTCCAATTGGCGAAGAAGCGTTACGAGTTACAGATTTAAACCAACCAGGAGTTTTGAAAAATATCAGTTTCCATGTTAAAGAAGGAGAAATTGTAGGTATAGCCGGGCTTGCCGGTTCAGGACGAACTGAAACAGTACGGGCAGTTGTAGGTGCTGATCCAATCCGTTCAGGCACCATAGAAGTAAATGGGAAACCATTACGAATTCAATCGCCACGTGATGCCATTCGCGCTGGAATTGGCTTGCTCCCGGAAAACCGAAAATTGCATGGATCGTTAATAGAAATGTCAGTCAGTAAAAATATAACACTAGCTTCGATTAAACGAGTTCTTTCAAAGAAATTTGTTTTAAAGAAAAAAGCAGAATTAGATATAGCATCAGATTATGTAAAACGTTTAGGTATTAAGACACCTTCTGTGCATCAAAAAGTTAGGTTCTTAAGCGGTGGTAACCAACAAAAAGTCATTCTAGCTAAATGGCTCTTCACAAAGCCAAAAGTGTTGATTTTTGATGAACCAACGGTAGGTATTGATGTAGGTGCTAAGGTCGAAGTTTACAATTTAATGGCAGAGTTTGTACGTAATGGAGGAGGCATCCTCATGGTTTCTTCCGATCTGCCCGAGCTTATGGGACTCTCCGACCGTGTCTATGTAATGCATAAGGGAGAATTTGTACATGAGTTTTCACGTGAGGAAGCTACAGAGGAGAACATTATGTACTATGCTTCAGGAGGACATAAATGATGACTAATCCTAAAATCATGACCAATTCTAACCAAGTGGCGAATTCTAACCAACT
Organism: Paenibacillus sp. tmac-D7; assembly: GCF_006519665.1. Taxonomy (NCBI): domain Bacteria; kingdom Bacillati; phylum Bacillota; class Bacilli; order Caryophanales; family Paenibacillaceae; genus Paenibacillus; species Paenibacillus sp. tmac-D7. The sequence continues at coordinate 3,493 of NZ_VIDW01000093.1, forward strand.
GGCGCACTCTAAACCTAGTTTTCTTATCCTTTTGACACGCGATGGGGTTGGTGTATCAGTTATCCTAATCCTATTGTTTCTGTTTTTGGCCGTGACCGCACCAAACTTCTTAACGGTCGGGAATTTATCAAACTTATTGGTGCAATCGTTATTCGTCATGCTGGTCGCTTTTGGAACCATATTTGTGCTTTCAACGGGTGGCATTGATTTATCAG
>NZ_VIDW01000094.1:0-2964 GCF_006519665.1 Paenibacillus sp. tmac-D7
GGTCTAACCATGTCTTTCAAAAAAATGAGATTGACTATTTTATTTTTATCCCTGTTAGCAATTTGGGTAGTGTCAGGTTGTAGCGATAATTCTGCAACTCTAGACAATAATAAACCACCATCTGGTAACGTCTATCAGTGGGGAGATAGCAATTTTGAAGAATTTGTGAAAAAAGCAGCAAAAGGGACTACGCTTAAAATTGGATTATCACCACCAGCTGCTTCTGAGCATTATGACATTTTTGAACACGCTGCCAATACAATGATGAATGAATTAAGTGATCGATTTGGAGTAAATTTCGAGTTTCAGATGGCTGCTCCGGGTAATTTTCAGTCTGTAGAGTCACAAGTGGCTACAATTGAAAACTGGACGTCACTAAAATTTGATGCCATATTTGTCTGCACAACAGGTGATTTTGATTCTATGAATGCAGTCTATGAGAAGGCTATGAAACAAGGAACTATGATTTATTTATTTAATATGCCAGCTGAAATGTGGGATGAAAGCGATTTAAAAGCGGTATCCGTAATCAGCTATAACAACCATTACCAAGCAGGGTACCTTGTAGGTGAATATGCAGCTAAAAAGTTAGGCGGAAAAGGAGATATTTTATTGGTATGGGGTTTACCTGGTTACTTTGCTACTTCACGTAAAAATGGTTTCCTGGAGGCTATTTCCAAGTATCCTGATATGAAAATCGTAGGAGAACAACGCGGTGATTACGTTCGAGACAAAGGGATGCAGGCTACTGAGAACTTGCTGCAAGCACATCCTAATGTCGATTTAATCTATGGAGAGAATGAGGAAATGGCTCTAGGTGCTGTGCAGGCCGTTGAAGGACGCGGTCTAAAGCTATGGGATGGTAAAGAAGGAATAATGGTTATCGGTGCGGACGGTCTTAAATCCGGTTTTGAGTCGATCCGTCAAGGGAAGCTGACAGCTACTGTTGATGTGGGTACGGTTGATATGGGTCGAGAATTAATTAAGTCTGTTTTTATGCACCAAGTACTAGGTTTCTCTGTTGATAAAATTCAGAATGTTCCGACTGTAATTGTTGATAAAGATAATGTTGATACGAGAGAAGCTTATGTAGACTGGGCACTTGGAACAAAGCGTAAATAAAAACGTATCGCTAACACGACTAAAATTACGTCCCAAGTGAAGATTTATTCACTTGGGATATTTCTCGCCCGCCGCATAGTGCCGCCACAAAAAGGACAGACAACTTCTACTTCTTCCCCCTCTGCTAAATCAAAATGAAATTCGTCAAATACAAAATCCGTTACTTCGACTAATTGCTCATGTGGGGATATTCCGGCCGACTATACGCTTGATACGTGCTCCGAAATGAAGAGATGAAGCATCATTTCGAACGTAACGCTACATCATCATTATTTGGAAAAAGTTGTTGATTATTTCGAAAAGGTATGTTAAATTTAAAGCGTCAATAAGATTGTATACAATAATATCAAATATAAGCAGTTAAAGCGGTAATTACAGTATACAATTCAAAAGTGGACATTGCGATATTTGGTAATAATTGTACCGAATAATAATTATGAACATAATTGTATACTGTACACAATATTATAGCTATATTAATAATAATCAACCTAATTACGTTGATTGAGTTGAACTCAAATGGAGTGTGAAAAGTGAAGAAAGAAGCAATGGTTAACAATGATCAGAGCAATTCGAGGTTTAGTGTGGTATATGAAACATTAAAGAAAAAGATTATGGAAGGTGATTTACCTTCAAATACTCCCTTAGTCGAAGAAAAACTGGCCAAGGAGTATCAGATGAGTAGGACGCCCATCAGGGAAGCTATCAGGCATCTGGTCCAGGATGGTTTGGTCGAATTTTTTCCGAGAAGAGGGGCTTTGGTTAAAGAAATTACGATAAAAGATCTTGAGGAAATTTTTACTGTAAGAGAAGCTCTCGAAGGTATTAGCGCTAGGATTGCGGCAAGTGTGATAACTGAACAAAAGATCATTTTGTTGCAAGAGGCATTGGAAAAGGCTGATCAAGAACTTGAAAACGGAGATAAGGAGCATTCTTTTGAGCTCGGAAACACATTGCATGAGATTGTCCTTGACGTTGCAAACAACAATAAGATCTTGACTATCGTTTCCGATTTTAAGAACCAAATTCAGAGATTTCATTATTTTTCTAACCATATTCCTGGAAGACTAGAATTATCCAATAAGGAACATTGGGAAATATTTGAGGCTATTCAAGCCAGGGACGGTGAACTTGCGGAGCGCAGAATGAGAAAACATGTGAGGGGAACCAAAGAATCTATCATATTTGCAGTGAAAAATAACATTAGAACCATATAAGTGAAATGAGAACAGTATGGCCGCATTGTTAAACAAAACATTTCTATCTAATGCTCACTTGGGTGGGGGGAGGGAGGACAATAGGGTCCTCCTGAACCAGTCGCAGCTGCTGTTAAATGTAATGTGGTTGGAAGGTTAGGATTGTGTATTTATAGCGAATTGTAAAAAGGGATTATCACATGTATAAAATTAGATTTTTAAAAAAGGCAGACTGGGTTGTCCCTGGTACTGTTGTATATGATCATGCCTATGGGCTGCACGATCCGGTAAAATCATGAATCATAGTATAGGATAATTTGTAAAATGGTGGATTCGTCATGGTTGTATAGACCCGACAACGGATGCCAGCGGACATCGCGGAAGACTGTAGGAGACCGAAAGAAGGGGTGTAGTCATATATAAAAATAGCCGGACAAATAGTTGACACATTAAAATGAAAGGGCTTACAACATGTTTTTGAAATCGGATTCCCAAAGGGTGGAAAGCGCTTTTTATTCATGCAGATTTTCCAGCATTCTCTTACAAGGGGAAACTTTACTTCATACGAACACCATGTGAGCGACGAGATGGCATGGCATCTTCAATCCGACCTATAAGGCGAACCAGAAGGCGGCTATAGACCATT
>NZ_VIDW01000095.1:0-2910 GCF_006519665.1 Paenibacillus sp. tmac-D7
TTTTGACGTGAGTTCATCATAAACTTTGTCCCCACATTAACTTCCTCCCAGTAAAAAGCTTTGAACGACCCATTAACAATTTCAACTAAGAATATACTGATTTAAAAAATAATAAAAAGAGGTCTCATTCCCCCTTTAAGAAAATGAGACCTCCATTTGTATGTTCGATCCACATTAACTTCGAGAGAATGAGACCTCCAGTTGAATGGTCGGTCCGCATTAGGAAGCCTTATTATTTATTTGTAAAGAATCATAACATAATTAATTTTAATGATGCAATACTTTTTTCATTCTTTTCCGATTTTATTACTAGGATTATTCACATTCCTGATTACGAGTACAATTATAATGAGCACGCGAAGAAAGGAGGTGACATTGACTCTCTTTTGGGAGGAATGTTGTGGAACACGTTGGCATTCGAACAATTTTTCTCCTTGAGGTTCCCGTCCCCATCCTTGTATGGCTAATCGTTGCTTCTACACCAGCAAGAGTTCCCTGGCCGAATCGATCTCGGTGACGTTGCCTTTTTGCATAGTCTCCGGAATGCGGGCCACATTCTCTGTATAGGGGTCGGACATTAACCGATACAAAACAGCCCTGATCATCCAAATTAACGACAGGGCGTGCATTTGATATCACGATATTATTTAATATGAGAACGGGATGTCCTGTTGTTGAAACGGACCTTATTAAACACGAAAGCGATTCTAGAATCTCCACGAAAGCTTGTTCCACATCGCGGGCGGCCTTCATGCCGCTTCCCACTTCCCGGACGCCGGAATGCATCGCATCCGAGACTTTTCCGGATCGAAGCGAAATATCCTCCAAAATCGCTGCCACGGCTTGTGCCGATTGCTCGGATTGGTTCGCCAATTTCTTCACTTCTCCCGCAACCACGGCAAACCCTTGTCCAGCCTCCCCTGCTCTCGCTGCTTCAATGGAAGCGTTAAGCGAAAGCAATTGGGTCTGGGCTGCGATTTCCCGCATCAGGTCAACAATGTTTCCGATTTCGATTAACCGTTCGTGCAAGTTGTCCATTAGACCGGATGATTGAATCGACGCCCTCCGATTTACAAGATCCGAATAACTGCGGTCTACAATTTGCATGTACACGTAAGCAATACTGCCTGCAACACCAAGCATGGCTGATATCACTAGATTTGATACGGATTGGCAATGTCATACGGTGTTGCTTCATAGCTCCTACCTGCAATTTTTTTTGGTATCTTGCTTATCATAGCAAAATGAACGAACTTTGTAACTTTCAGCTTCTCGCCTTTTGAGTGTCAAACTAGCGTGGGCAGTCATTTAAAGCCCTAGGAACGCCGCGCATCTTCTTACCAATTCCCGACTATCCTTAGTCATAAACGTTAGACGTATAATTTTCTTCTGTTGAATAGCGTTTAGAACCCAAAATTCGGTTAGTATACGAAAAATGTCATATCGTATGTTTTGGGTAAAATGTTGGCGGGACCCCAGACTGTTCGAATAACCGGCTATGCTTCCTGAATCCTCAACATCACAGAAAATAGGCCGCCGCGGCAGCCCTCTCATTTCTATTCATTTTTCAACTAACAATCCCATGTATATTAAATTGCGATTTCGCCTATTACAAGTAACGCCTGCAGCATGAGATACAGTTGATAATTGAAGGCCGGATTACGCAATTCTTGTTCAAGAAGAGTCTCGATCTTATGAATACGATAGCGGAGTCCACTCATGGATAGACAAAGCTCATTTGCTGTTTGTTCGAGATTTCCGCCGTTTGACAAAAATATGTAGAGTGTTTTAATCAATTCCGGATTTTTATTGCAATCAGTCGAATAGAGTGGTCCTAGCAGCTGCCGCGCAGCTTTTTTGATAGCGCTCTCATTTTTATTGTTAATCAACAGCCCTACTATACCGAGAGATTCGAATAAAACCACTTTTTTTGTGCTGGGCATACTCATTCGCAAGGCGACAATAGCTTCATCATAATAGTCTATGGAGCGATCGATTTGTTCCCCTTTCGAACTGACGCCGATCTGAAAGGTGTATTTTCTGAATATATGGGCTAAGTGCTCGATAACACCGTTACATAAGGCTGAAATATCCAAATTAGCTAATGATTCCGTTTGAACAAGCAACACAATGTTATTCCCACGTTGACACATTAATACATTCCACATCTTATTTTTAAAGTATTGCAAGGTCGTTTCTATTATTTCTTCATATACTAGCATTTCATTCTCAAAATACCCATGCTGATTTTGATACTTGAGGATAACGATGTAAAACGGCTGCTCCAGATCAAAATTAATATAACTGCCGTGATTAAGAATATCTTGCTTTGAAGAAAACTGCCCTTGTAAAATTCGCTCCAAGAAATGTCCTTTCATCCGTTCCGCCGATTCTAAGCTTGTCTTTTCATTTAACAGATAAAGCGAACAAACGGAGGCAATCCGCTCTAAAGTAACGAGGTCGAATTCCGGATATTCTTTCACTTTTTGAGATATAAATGAACAATAACCCGATATTTTTCCCCGAATGAAAATCGGCGTGATCAAACGAGAATGGCAGGATGCATTGATCGATGTCGAATGCAAAAAAGAACCGTTAGGCGTCACATTCGGATCATGAACGGGTTTCTTGTTTTTTTGGATATAGTCTTTAAAATCTTCATTTGCCTCTTTAAAAAATTGTGGCGTTAAACCTGAATAGGCGAAAGCGCGAAAATTGACATCTTCAATGATCAAGGGAATGCCCGTTGTTTCATAAACGATATGGGCGATCGATTGCAGATCATTCCCGTTGATAATTTCTTCCGTTAATTTTTTATGAATGTTAGATATTCGGGATAGATTGTTGCGCTCTTCCAATAGTTTTTCATAGGTTATTTCCAATTCTTTAACAATGGGTGTGTCTTCATAA
>NZ_VIDW01000096.1:0-2714 GCF_006519665.1 Paenibacillus sp. tmac-D7
CTCTCCATTAATGTAGAAAGCTGACTTGCTCATTGTTGAAGCTAGCTGAGATATTGCTATCTCATGTATAACATTTGTCTCATTTGTTCAGTTTTCAAAGAGCTTTCATCACGGCCGCACTTTTTGTCGTGACAAGAATATATCTTATCATTTTTCGACGAACTTTGCAACTGTTATTTTTTTACCGCCATCGCATTCGGCTTCGATTTCGATCTAACCCGTTTGCGGCGACAAGCAATAATGTATCACAAGTCATAGATAAATTGCAACTCCTTATTTTTATTACGTGTTTACTAATTGCCCGAACGCTTCGCTCCATCGCCAGACAGGAGTTGTTCCGTCGTCAGATATCCAAATCTTCACCGACCGATGAGAAGAGTTTTCGGGGCACCGCCTGCCCCAGGCCAATCAACAAACAAAAAAAACGAGGAACCTCTTTGTCCGCTTGCGCCGATACAAAGAAGTCTCCTCGTCTCCATGTCTTCCTCATTCGCCAAGCAGGCGAATGAGCTCCTGCTCATCGTCAATGATCCGAATGCCGAGCTCTTGCGCTTTCGTCAGCTTGCTGCCGGCGCTTTCGCCCGCAATGACGATGTCCGTCTTCTTCGAGACGCTGCCGGTCACCTTCGCCCCCAGCTTCTCCAGCCTCTTCGCCGCATCGTCACGGCTCATCGTCGTAAGCGTGCCCGTGAGGACGACCGTTTTGCCGAAAAACGGATTGCTCTCGTCCACGGCTGCCGGCGCTTCTTCCGCAATCGGAGTGACACCTGCCGCCAGCATCCGCTCTATGCTGCGCCGCATAGCCGGGTCCTGGAAGAAGCGAACGATGCTGTCCGCCACGATTCCGCCGATATCCGGCAGCGTCATCAATTCCTCCGCCGTCGCCTCCATCAGCTTGTCCAGGCTGCGGTAATGGTCGGCCAGCTCTTTGGTAGTCGTTTTGCCGGTGTTCGGGATGCCCAGGGCGAACAGGAAGGACGCGAGGTCCGGTGTCTTGCTTTTCTCAAGCGCGGCCAGCAGATTCTCCGCCTTCTTCGTCCCGAAGCGGTCGAGCTTAACCAAGTCATCGAACTTCAAGTCATACAAGTCGGACGGGTCGCGCACGCTTAACTCGTCATACAACTGCTCCGCCGTCTTCTCGCTGAACGTTTCGATATCCATCGCATCGCGCGAAGCGAAATGCGTAATCCGGCCCACCAGCTGCGGACGGCAATCCAGCCGGTTCGGACAGAACAAGTGTGCGCCCCGCAGCTCAAGCGTATGTCCGCACGACGGACAGACTGAAGGAGCCGTAATCTCCTGACCGTCGGCGTCCTCCGTCACCTTGCCGAGAATCTCGGGAATGACGTCGTTCGAGCGACGGATGTAGATGAGACTGCCGAGTGCGTGGGTCAAGTTTTTGCGGGCGATATCATCCATGTTGTTCAACGTGCAGTTCTGCACCGTGACCCCGGCAATATCGACCGGCTCAACGCGCGCAAGCGGCGTCACTTTGCCGGTACGGCCCACGTTCCATTGCACCCCTAGCAGCGTTGTCACCGCTTCTTCGGCCTCGAATTTATAAGCGACCGCCCAGCGCGGGAACTTATCGGTATAGCCGAGCACTTCGCGCGTACGCATGTCATTGATTTTGACCACCAAGCCGTCAATTAGAAAATCAAACGTGTTCCGCATGGAAGCGATCCGCTGCAGTTCTTCCTCAACCGCTTCAATACTATCCAAAAACTCGACGAGCGGGCTGACCCTGAACTGATTCGCGCGCAAAAACTCGACCATCTCCCGATGATCCCGGAATTGAACGTTGTCCGAATACCCGACGTTATAAAAATAGGCGTTTAAACGGCGCTCCGCCGTTACTTTCGGATTCAGGTTGCGCAGCGCTCCGGCCGCCGCGTTCCGGGCGTTCTTGAGCGGTTCCGCGGCCGTCTCGTTATATTTCTCAAGCACCGACAGGTTCATTATGCCTTCGCCCTGCACCTCAAGAATCCCCTCGGTATAAGGAATGCGCAGAGGCACCGACTTAATTGTCTTCACTTGAGCCAGAATGCCTTCCCCCACTTGTCCGTTGCCGCGGGTCGCCGCCTGCACGAGTTCTCCTCCGTCGTAGGTTAAATTCAACGTTAGTCCGTCGAACTTCAACTCCACCACGAACGAAAGCGGAGGAAGGGGTTCATCCGGATGCTTCGCGTTATAGTCATTGACCAGCTTCTGAGCGCGCGTATGCCACGCCATCAGGTCCTCATGGTTCTGCGCCTTGTCCAGGCTCCACAACCGCGCCAAATGCTTGTGCGGCTCAAAGCCTTTCAGAAGCTCGCCCCCGATGCGTTGCGTCGGAGAATGCGGCAGCACGACGCCCGTCTCCGCCTCAAGCTCCATCAGCTTCGCATAAAGCGCGTCCCATTCCGCATCGCTGATAGTCGGCTCGTCAAGGGTATAGTAGTGGTAGTTATGTTTGGAGATCTCTTCGATAAGGGCCTGCATGGTCTCCAAAGCATCCGGCATCGGCAAAGCCATTGGGGTTCCGTCCTCTCATGGGTTAAATTACGCTTTCTCGATCGGCGCGAACTTGGCAAGCAGCCGCTTCACGCCGACCGGGGCCGGGAATGCGATCTGCAGCTCGGTATCGTCGCCCGAGCCCTTCATGGCCACGATCGTTCCCGTGCCCCACTTGCCGTGCTTGACTTTGTCGCCCATGGCGAAGTCAAGCACCTTGG
>NZ_VIDW01000097.1:0-2672 GCF_006519665.1 Paenibacillus sp. tmac-D7
GAAACCCAAAACATCGATTAAGAAGGCTGCTCAGACAAACATAAGACGGACTTCAAAGGGATGTAGAACTGATGAGATCATCCTTACTAGCAGGTTGGATGACCTATCTGGAGCTGAGTTTGAGCGTCTACTTGCTCTTTACTTCCGTGATCAGGGCTACACAGTAAAAGAAGTAGGTGTAGGCGGTAATGATGGTGGAGTTGATCTTGTGATCGTTGATGGTCGCGGGGAGAAAACAGCCGTCCAAGCCAAATGCTATGCAGACCATAATCTAGTACCTGTAATGACAGTGCGTGAACTTGTGGCGGCGAAGAGGAATCATGATTGTATATTATCGTTGCTTATCACTACATCTGATCTTACACCTCCTGCCAAGAAGGAAGCAGAGCAATTCAAAGTCGATTATTGGCATGGAGCCTTAGTCGAGCAAAAGCTAAGAGCATGGGGGAAATGGCAACCGAGCAAGAAACCGCGTCCCATAGAGAAGAGAACTGAGACGGTAGCAAAGTCAGAGGTAGCAATAGCTCGGAAGGAAGCAGCGGCAACAACCTCAGTGACATGCAAGTGTGGTTCTCCTATGGTAAAAAGGAAGAGTAAGCAAGGGGAAGAGTTTCTTGGTTGTACCAAGTTTCCTGGTTGTAGACAAACAAGATCGTTATAAGGTAGAAGGGAGAAATCATTGGCAATGTCAGCTAACACTAAATGAAAGAGAGCGTAAAAATGGATTCATTAATACAACTAATAGTAGAGTTGCTTCCCGATAAAGGGTCAGATTTTGTAGTGGCTGGCTTGTTGGCAATTATAGGTTTTTTTATAAAGGGATACTTGGACAAAAGGAAGAGTGAAAAGGAATCTAGGGAGTCAGCGGCAAAGAAGAATGAAGAAACGGAAAAGAAGATCAAAGAGATTATAGATGCAATGTCTCCCAAATATCTAAGTATTCCAAGGGATATAATTATGCATACCTATTCTTACAACTTCATTAACGAACATGTTGATGAAAATGGTTTTAAGGAGAGTCCATATTACAAAGATACCTTAGAAATGAAGAGACTAACCGAAATGAGAATGATGGACGATATTGAGGAAATTCTGTCCTTATCCACGAGTGGGATTGATGGTAATTATGCTGAAACGAAGAATGTGATCCAACGCAACCAGAATACGCTTAAGAATTTGAAAAACGTATTGAAAGCCAAATCTGATGATGACCTGAAAGTCAAGTTTCTTGGAGACATCAACAAACAATTATCAGATGATTATCAAAAACTAATGAATGAATACTGGAAATTGGCAAAAAAATGATTGGTCGCTTGGGCCTGGAATCATCTACGATAGTGACAGAATCTATGGTACAAGAGAAAGCTTCATTACTCAAGGCCATCTTAATGGCCTCACATGGATGAGTCTGTGAACTGCTTTGCTATAAAAAACAGCACAAATATTATAGGAAAATCCAATTTGCCGACCACACAGTATGACTATCAGAAAGGAAATTTCGCATGAAGATAGAAATTGCTGAATCCCTAATGCTGTCCTGGTTAAGACACGCTAAGAATTGTCAGGTTGTGCAATTGAACTGGAAACCTTCTGTTAGGTCATGGGAGTTATTCAACGAAACTGAAGTCGAACAGATAATGGTGGCGACCGACCAGTACTTTAGCCAGAAGTACGAAGGTATGAATTTGTTCAAGAAGAATAGATCATACTCTCAGCTTATGCAACAAGGCGAATCGACGCCCTTGGCATTGAGCTAAACCAAGGAACCGTGCAGAGCATATATGCGATTGACGTAGCTTTTCATGAAAATGGATTGAACTACGCATCCCGCGAGGAGACAATAGCCCGAGTACTGAAGAAAATGATCCGTACTGCTATGATCCTCCAAGGCTACTTCAACATGAGCAAGGGAGAAATCGGTTTAGACCCGTAACTTTAGAGTCTTACACCCTTATTCTCACGATTGCGTAGGTTCTCATTGATTCGCGTCGTTGCCGCCCTTGACACGGAGCCTCCAGCGGGCATGATTTTTCGCGATAGGGCGATGCGGATAACCATTCATCACGAGGCTACAAAGCCTATCATGCCCGCCCCTCCATGTAAAGGGCTTTGTCCATCAGTCATACCTTAATCACAAGCGGCTTTACGGTTTGCTGACGTGCAGCTTGATGAAACTCCTGCGGGGATAGATCATACAAACTGCCATGAATCCGCCGCTGATTGTAAAACAAGAGATAGTCAGATACGATACGGTATGCATCCTGATAACTCTCAAATTCATGCCTGGAGAGGCACTCTTGTTCTAAAATGGCATGAAATGCTTCGACATGCGCATTTTTATTCGGCGTTTTCGGAGGAATCCGTTCATGCTCTACACGATACTCCAGGCACGCTTCCTCTAAAGCATGGCTGATGAATTGCGGGCCGTTATCGGTACGAACCACTGGCAACTGATCTTTCCCAAAGAGTTGTCGTTTCCTTAGTGCCCTCTGCAGGATCTGCGCGGCATGCTTCCCTTCGCAAGAGAGGCCCATGTGGTAGTCGATAATCGACCGGTCGTAGACGTCAATCAGGCTGAGCAAGAATAAGAAACGCTGCTGTGCTGCAATGTAGCCGTATTTGACGTCCATCTCCCAAAGCTGATTCGAAGCGCGGATCTCACGATTGTTCAC
>NZ_VIDW01000098.1:0-2495 GCF_006519665.1 Paenibacillus sp. tmac-D7
TCCGGGACAGCGATTTCACTAAGTCGCGGACAAAAGTCGCGTCGGATTTAGATCGATTTTCGTGAGCGCCGATCTGGCAATTTGTCCTCGTATTTTGAGCGAGGACATGATGCCCAGACGGAAGCAAGCGAGACATACTGACGTGAAGGACATCCGATCGATACTGCGGCTGACGTTTGAGCAGGAATTGTCGATACGCGCCGTTTCTGAACGGCTGAAGATGAGCAAGACGTCAGTTTCGACGTATCTGCTGCGGGCGCGGGAAGCCGGGCTTGCGGTCTGGCCCCTTCCACCAGGCGTGGATGATGACGAGGTTCTGGAGCAACGACTATTCCGCCGAATGGGGCGACCTCCGCGCGACAGCGATGAGCCGAATTGGCCGAAGGTGGCAAGCGAGCTGAAGCGCAAGGGCGTGACGCTCAATCTGCTATGGCAGGAATACCGGGAAGCTCATCCAGACGGCTATGGTTATACGTGGTTCTGCTGCCGGTTTGCCGATCACGAAAGCCGCGCCAAACCCACCTATCGCAGCCGGCACGTTGGTGGCATGGCGATGGAATGCGACTATGCCGGCCATACGATCCCGATCATCGATCCATCGACCGGCGAGATCCGCGCAGCGCAGATCTATGTGGCGGTGCTGAGCGCGTCGCAGTTGACGTTCTCTTATGCCAGCTTCAGCCAAAAGCTGCCCGATTGGATCGAGGCGAACCAACGGGCCTTCAGTTACTTCGGCGGGGTAACGAAGACGACGATCTGCGACAACCTCAAATCTGCGGTCGCTAAGGCTCTGTGGTTCGAGCCGACGTTGAATGCGACGTTTGCGGCCTTCGCCGAACACTACGATACGACAGTGTTGCCAGCACGCCCGAGGCGACCTCGGGACAAACCATCCGCCGAGGGGTCGGTTTTAATCGTCGAGAGGTGGGTTCTGGCCAGGCTTAGAAACGACCGTTTCTTCAGCCTTGCCGATCTCAATACCCGCATCAGCGCGTTGATCGAGAACCTCAATACCCGAACGATGCGCCGATATGGCAAATCGCGGCGCGCTTTGTTCGATGAAGTCGAGCTCGACCAGCTCAAGCCACTGCCGTCAACGCCGTTTGAATATGCGGAATGGAAGGTCGCCAAGGTTCATCCCGATTACCACGTCGACGTCGACAAGACGTTCTATTCCGTGCCGCACGGGCTGATCGGCAGGCGGGTTGATGTGAGGCTGACGTATCGTGCGGTCGAGATCTTCTTTGACCACAAGCGTATCGCCTGCCACATCCGAAGCTCGCAGCGCGCGGGCCACATCACCGTCAACGAGCATATGCCGAAGTCCCACCAGCGCTATGCCAACACGACACCCCACACATTGCGCAAGGAAGCGGCAAAAGTCGGGAGCAATACGGCGATATTTATCGAGCGGTTACTGAGTGATCGCCCGCATCCGGAACAAGGCTACCGATCTGCGCAGGGCGTTCTTTCTCTGGCCCGTCGCTACGAATCCGATCGGCTGGAACTGGCCTGTGAGCGTGCGTTGATCATCAATGCACTCAGCTATTCGTCCGTCGCCAACATTCTCAAATCAGGTCTCGACCAAGCTCCACCCGCGAGCGAGGCCGTGAAGCCGGCACCGCCGCACGGCAACATCCGCGGCAAAAACTACTACCAATGAGAAAGGAAACCAGATGCTGACACACCCAACATTAGATCAGATGAATGCGCTTGGCCTTGCTGGCATGGCGACCGCCTATCGCGAACTCACCGAGCAGGTTCATGGAAATGATCTTAGCTTCGACGAGCGGCTCGGTCTGATGCTCGACCGTGAGATCGCATTGAGAACAGACCGACGGCTGACCAACAGGCTCGCTACGGCAAAGCTGCGTTTTGCCAATGCCTCGATTGAAGACATCGATTTTGGATCTCACCGCGGCCTTGATCGCCGGAACGTCTTGTCTCTGGCACAAGGTGCATGGCTGAAGGCAAACGAGAATCTAATCCTGACCGGCCAAACGGGCACCGGAAAGACATGGATTGCCTGCGCCTTCGCACGACAGGCGGCCCGCCTCGACTACTCGGTGCTCTACGTTCGTATGCCACGACTGTTCGAGGACCTCGCGCTTGCCAGGCTCGATGGACGCTTTCCGCGCCTCATCGACAAGCTGGCACGCGTTCAGTTGCTGGTGCTCGACGACTGGGGAACCCACACCCTGAACGATAGGCAGCGCCTCGATCTACTGGAAATCTTCGAGGAGCGGTATCGCCGGAAATCGACCCTGATAACCGCTCAGCTTCCCGTGGCCGCCTGGCACGAAATGATCGGAGAAGCCACTTTAGCTGACGCGATCCTGGACCGTATTGTTCACAACTCACACCGCATAACTCTCGAAGGCGATAGCATGCGAAAGCGAAAAACGCCGACGCTCTTGACCGGCGGCGAAATAACCGAAATCAATCACCCGTAACAGAAACAAGGCAACCGGAAATCGATCGCATCCGTTGTCCGC
>NZ_VIDW01000099.1:0-2482 GCF_006519665.1 Paenibacillus sp. tmac-D7
ACCGCGGCAGCGGCGAGCGTCGGCCGGGTAAGCCGGGCCGAGACACCGCCCCAAGCAGCCTTCGCGCGTCCGCCGAGTATGTCCAGCGAGGCGGCCAGGTCACGGTACGCCGCTTGCATACGCTCTGCGGCACCGGCCGTCCAGCGGTTCGAAGACGGCTGTCCCTCCGTCCCGGCCCCAGCTGTCCCGGTGTGCGGGGTCGGCGGCACGCTTTCTCCGTTAAAGCCGGGGGTCGGCTCGAAGGGCGCCCAGCCGGCCGTCGGGAAATACACCTCCACCCAAGCATGGGCGTCTTGCTGCCGCACCTGCACGTTGTATCGTGTCCTATCGTCCAACTTCTCCGACGCGACGACTTCGCCGGGCGTAAACCCCTTCACCCAGCGAGCGGGAACGCCGGAAGCGCGCAGCAGCACGACCATCGCCGTTGAGAAGTGATCGCAGTATCCGGCGCGCTGCTCGAACAAGAAGCGGTCAACCAGGTCCTCCCCGGTCGCGGCGGGCCGCGTATTGTCCGTGCGGTACGCGTAATGCTCGCGCAAGTACCGCTCAATGGCGTCGGCTTTCGCATAAGGCGTCTCGGCCTGCTGCGTAATTTGACGCGCCAGCCCGCGGACGCGTTCCGGCAGCGCTTCAGGCAGCTGCAGGAACCGTTCGCGGACGGCGGCGGGATAATCGGTTCCCGCATCGCGCTGCAGCATCGAACGGTCGGTCAGCACGCGGGCTTCGAGACGATAGAACGACAGCGGGTCCGTTAACGCCGACATCACATATCGGTCCGTCTCCGCCTGCTTCCACACCCAATCGACCGGGATGGCTTGTCCCCGTGCGGTTTGCAAGGCGTCGACGCGGGTGATCGTCCCTCCCGCAAGCAGGAAGCGGTTCAACGTCGAATCGGCTAACGCCACCTCCTGGATAACGGCTGTATAGGCGGACGAAGCCGCCAGTTCCGACGTCGGCTCGCCCAAGCGGGATTGGAGCATCGTCGGTTCGGGCTCCGTCCAGCCTTGCCCCGTATAACGGCTCTTGGCTTCGCCGCGCCAATAGGTCAGACGCTCGGTAACCGCCGTGAAAGCCACGCCGGGATCGGCGCGCAAGGGCAGCCCGAGCAGGCTGTCGTCCGCTCCGTAGCCTGTGCGGGCCACCGAATCGGAGGCGCCGGCACGGTACCCGTTTGCCAGATGTTCTTCCCACGTCCGCATGTACGCCAACCAATCGGGCGGCTGGGCCTGCTGCGGATGAAGCAGCACGCCCAGACCGCCGGCGGCGAGGCTGGCGGCAAGCAGCAGCAGACCGGGCATCCAGACGCCCTGAGCGGCGATCGGCACCGTGCGGCTGTCCGCAGGCGCCCCCACTGCCGCGGGCGGCGTCCCCGTCTCCGCAAGCCAGCGCCGATAACGTCCGGGCTGCAGCAGCAATTGAAGCAGCAGACCGATAGCCAGGCAGCGGCAAACGGACCCTAATGCATCCAACCCGAACGCCGTTTGCATCAAGATCGGAATCGCCAGCGTCATCAGCACCAGCCAAAACATGGAACGGCGATCGAGCACAAGCGATTGCACGACCGAGATGAAGAACGCCCAGCCGGTCGTGAACAGCAGCGTTCGCGTCGCAGGCTCCCACGCCCCTAAGCGGCCCTGCAGTCCCTCGCTCCAATCGACTGCCAGCTCCCGGCCCCAGATCGCCCATTCCTCCGCGTTCGGAAAGGCTTGACCGTGGTGCAGCCAAGCGGTGAACAGCACGATCCCCGCGGCTTTCAGCGGCCAAACCGCCCAGGCGGACGGACGAAACGAGTCGATCAGAACGAACAGCGAGAACATCCAAACGAAGGGAGCAATGGAATAAAGCTCGGTGACCTCGGCTAATCGGCCGAGCGGGTACAGCCATTCGAGCAGCAGCAGCAGCAGCAGCAAGCTCAGCAGGGCATCCTCGCCCCACGAAGCGCGCGGCTCAGACTGCGTTTGGCCCGCGAAGCCCGAGTCCCGGTCCGCGGAGGCGAGCGCTCTTGCAGGGGAGACGTACGCTGCCTGCGGCGTTAGGCCCGGCGGCGAATAGCCGGAAAACCCCACCGATGCAGACGGAGCGTCAGGCATCGCGGCGAGCGCAGCGGTCGTGGAGGCGTTCTCCACATGCGGCATTTGTCCCGCTCCCCCTCCCGCCGCCAGACGGTCAATGTCCCGATGCGGCATAACCGTCACCTCCCATCTGCGGCGCGGAGGACACAGCTAGCGCGCTCACAACGGTCACGCGGCAGCCGAGCGCCTCCAGCTGCTGCAGCCACGACTCCACCGCGGCAGCGCTACCGCGCGACCACGGGCCTTGCACGTACACGAGCTGCACCGCCCGTCCCGGCAGCCGGCGCAGCACAGGGATCAGCTGCGCGTCTGCGCGGGCCGTCACCAGCGTGACGGCACCGCCGCCGGCAGCAAGCGCTTCGCGCCCCATGCGGCTATATAGTTCCAGCGTGCGCCCCCCGACGTCTTCG